>JBBRIO010000162.1:0-9722 GCA_038220855.1 Bryobacterales bacterium
CGGCACCTCCAACCTCGCCACTCGTCCGGCCAACGGCACCCTGCCCAACCAGAACCGCAACTCGATCTCCTTCAACAACCCGGGCTTTCAGAACTGGAATCTCTCGGCGCAGAAGGCGTTCCGGTTCATGGAACGGCAGGCTGTCACGTTCAAGGTGGAAGCCTTCAACTGGCTAAACCACCCGAACTGGGGTGGCGTGGATATCAACCCCACCGCCGCCACCTTCGGCAAGATCACCAGCAAGGGCAGCGAGCGCAACCTGCAGCTCAGCCTCCGCTACAGCTTCTAACCGAAGCTTCAATCCCAACCCAAAGAGGGCCCGCCAACCGGCGGGCCCTCTTTGCATTTACGCCCCCGCTCCCTTCGCCTTCCCCGCCGTCTCGTCCGCCGCGACAAAGTTATATACCACCGCCGCCAGCGCCGCCCCCACAATCGGAGCCACCCAAAACAGCCACAACTGCTCAATCGCCCAGCCGCCCACAAACACCGCCGGCCCCGTGCTCCGCGCCGGGTTCACGCTCAAGTTCGTCACCGGAATCCCGATCAAGTGAATCAGCGTCAGCCCCAAGCCAATCGCGATCGGCGCGAAGCCGCCCGGTGCCCGCTTGTCCGTCGCGCCCATGATGATCAGCAGGAAGAAGAACGTAAGCACCACCTCCGCCGTCAAGCCGGCCATCATCGTGTAACCGCCGGGCGAATGCGCGTCGAAGCCATTCGAAGCCAAACCGCCATTGATGTCGAATCCCGCCTTGCCACTGGCGATCACGAGCAGCGTTCCCGCTCCCGCAATCCCGCCCAGCACCTGTGCCGCGATGTACATCGGCACCTCCCCCATCGGGAAGCGCTTGCCCACGGCCAATCCGATCGATACCGCCGGATTCAAATGACATCCGGAGATGTGCCCGATGGCATACGCCATGGTCAACACCGTCAAGCCGAAGGCGAGAGATACCCCCAGCAGACCAATCCCCACTTGGGGAAAGGCGGCCGCCAGCACCGCGCTGCCGCAGCCGCCAAATACTAACCAGTAGGTTCCGAGGAACTCTGCCATTGCTCTTTTTTGAAGGGACATCCGGATATGTCACTTCATTTCGTTACCGGAGTCAACCCCCCAGTCGCTTTTCGACTACTTCCGGCCGCGGACTCCCTCGGAGACGGTACCGTCCCAATTCCAGTCGGCCTGCGGCGTGTAGTCTTTCGGCAACTTGTCCCAGGTTTGGCGGGCTGTACCGTTCAGATCCCAGTACATTTTGCCACCCTTAAAGGTCAACTCAGATGTAATCATCTGCGTCCCTTCGAGCTTGGCGCCGTACACGTCCGTGAATCCGAACTTCCCTTTGTGCACGGAGAACACGGCCACATCCGCCGTCATCCCCACACTCAAGTTGCCCAGTTCAGTCCGCTTGATCTGCCGCGCGGGATGCCAGGTCGAAGCCCGGATTACCTGCTCCAAACTCATGCCCATATTCAAGAATTTCGACATGACGTTGGTCATGTCCTTCATGCCACCGATCATGGACGAAGCATGCAGATCGGTCGAGATCGAATCCGGGATGAACCCCTGCTTGATCGCCGGGACCGCATAGCGGAACACAAAGCTGCCACCGCCGTGGCCAGCATCAAACAGCACCCCGCGTTTCCGGCCATCGAGCAGATACTGCCGAACGTTGCCGTCCTGATCGAACATCGGCACGGCCGGCAGATACATGTGCGTGTACATGTCGCCCGGGCGCATCCGTTTCGTGATCAACTCTTGATGCGGACGATCCAACCGGAATGCGCCGAAGTCCACCATCACGGGGATGTTGGCGCCGTTGCCCGCCTTCACCGCATTGTCGACCGCAGTCCACTCGGGGCCGGCATAATGGGCTGTCTTCACCCCGACGATGATCTGGGGATACTTCTTGGCCAAGGCGATCAGCGGTGCCGGGTCCATGTCGCTCTGGTTCTGTTCCACCGTTCCGCCCATGCCGGCGCCGACGATGTTGACAAAGGAGAGCACTCGGGTCTTCGAGCGATCGATAATCCGTTTCTTGAAAATCTCGAAGTTCTTCGAGCCCGCCGTCCCGGCGTCGACCATGGTCGTCACGCCGCTGCGGAACGAAAACGCGTCCGGCAATACGCTCAGTCCGCCATCGCTGTAGCTGGGGCCGTCGCCGAAGAAGACGTGGACGTGGAGGTCTATAAAACCAGGGGCCACGTACATGCCCGCCACGTCGATCACCTTTTTGGCCTTGGCGGCGTCGATGGAGGCTTCGACTGCCGCGATCTTCCCTCCGCTGATGGCTACATCGCGGCGGGCGTTCAAATTGTTCTTAGGGTCAATGACGGTGCCGTTCTTCAGCAGCAGGTCATAGGTCGGCTGCGCCGTCAGCGAACTGGCGACGCACAGAGAGAGCAGAAATCGCATCCCGCCATTTTACGCCCATCGGAGCTGTTCGCTGGGCCAGGCGGAAGCGACGATTCGTTCGAGGTCGGTGAACTCGGGCGACCAACCGAGTTGGGTCCGCAGTTTTGTCGAGTCAGCGACGAGTTCGGCGGGGTCGCCTTCGCGGCGTTCGCCGAAGACATGGGGCACCGGTTTGCCGGTTACCTTCTCGACAGCGGTGAGCATGTCGCGGACGGAGAAGCCGCTGCCGGTGCCGACGTTGAATGCCTCGCTCGCGCCGCCGGCCAGCAAATGGTCGATGGCCACGATGTGGGCTTTGGCAAGGTCGTCGACGTGAATGTAGTCGCGGATACAGGTCCCATCCGGCGTCGGGTAGTCGGTGCCGAAAATGGTCATCGGTTGGCCGGTGACGACGGCCTTCAGCATCAAGGGGATGAGATGAGTCTCCGGCACGTGCCGTTCGCTCAAGCCGGCCGCGGGGTTGGCCCCACAGGCGTTAAAGTAGCGAAGCGTCACGCTGCGCAGACCCCGGAGTTGATCGAGCCAGCCGAGAACGCGCTCCACCATCACCTTGGTCTCTCCGTAGGCGTTCACCGGCTGAATCGCCGCCGTCTCCGGAATCGGGGTGCTCACCGGGTTGCCATAGACGGCGGCGGTGGAGGAAAACACGAGCTTATCGACGCCCGCCTGACCCATCGCGGTCAGCAGAGAGATACTACCCGAGACGTTATTCGTGAAGTACTTCTCCGGCTCCTTGGAGGACTCACCGACGGCGATGAAGGAGGCGAAGTGGACGACGGCATCGATCTTCTGGCGGACGAGAAGTTGCCGTACCTGCTCGGTATCAAACAGCGAGCAGATGTGGAGGTGGCCTTCGGGGACGGCGTCGCGAAAGCCGGTGGAAAGGTCGTCGAGAACGGTGACGGCGTAGCCCCGTTGCAGCAACTGATAGACGGTATGGGAGCCGATGTAGCCGGCCCCGCCTGTAACTAGGATGTTCGGCATGAGAAAGTTTCAGTATGGCAGACACGAACAACGGCGCCGGGCTCTTCCTCGACAGCCTGGAGACTTTGGGCATCGACCGCATCTTTACGCTGGTCGGGGATCACTTGAACGAGTTACTGTCGCAGGCCGGGGCGCGCGGCGTGGGGATCGTCCACATGCGGCATGAAGCGGCGGTGGTCCACGCAGCGGATGCGTGGGCGCGATGCACGCGGCGGCCGGCGCTGTCCCTCGTCACCGGCGGCCCCGGGCACACGAACTCGTTGACAGGCCTGGCCACCGCGCAGTCCAACGGATCGCCCGTGATCGCCGTCAGCGGAGCACCCGCACAACTGATGCGGCACCGCGTAGTCTTCCAGGATCTCGACCAAGCGAGCATGGCGGCACCGGCGGCGAAGTGGACGCACACGGTGACGTCGGCGGCGCAGATTCCGTTCGCCCTGGGCAAGGCTTACGCCGAAGCGTCGACGGGCCGGAAGGGTGTGGCGCATTTGACGATTCCGGTGGACTGCTTCCGGGGGTCCGGATCGGTGAAGCTGGCCGTGCCGCTAGTCGCCCCGATACTGGGTACTCCGGACGTAAGCGGCGTGCTGAAGCTATTGAAGGCCGCCAAGCGCCCGGTGGTGATCGGCGGCAGCGGGCTGTGGTGGGCCGATGCGGGCTTGGCCATGCGCGAGTTCATCGAACGCACCGGGCTGCCCTACTACGACGTGACGATGGCGCGCGGCCTGATGCCCAGCCGAGGCTACGCCGACCCGGCGCTGAACAAGGAGGCTCCGGCAGTCTTCCGCGAGGCCGACGTCGTCCTCGTGCTCGGCAAGCGCATCGACTACCGCTTGGCGATGGGCGGGGCGCGGCTGTTTTCGGCGAGTGCGAAGTTCGCGCAGGTGGATATCCATGCTCCCGAATTAGGGGCCAATCGCGACTTGGCGCTGGGCCTGTGCGCCGACGTGCGACTGGTGCTGGAGGCGCTGAACGGGAAGATCGGCAAATGGCGGGCACCGGATTGGGTAGCTCCGGCGACATGGCCGGCGGAGTTAGACGCGCTGGCGGATGCCCGAGCCGGAGACCGGATGATGCACCCGGCGTCGTTTTTCGCCGAGATGCGGCGGACGCTGCCGACCGATCCGTTGCTGTCCTGGGACGGGGGCGACTTCGTGCACTGGGGCCGGTGCATGATTCCGGCGCGGCATCCGGGCGGCTGGCTACGGCTCGGGCCGATGGCGACGATCGGCGCGGCGCTGCCGAACGCGATCGCGCTGCAGATGAATCGGCCGAAGCAGCCGGTGCTGATGGTGACCGGCGACGGGTCGTTTGGCTTTTACCTGGCGGAGCTCGATACGGCCGTGCGCTATCGGCTCCCGATTGTGATCGTGGTGGGCAACGACGGCGGCTGGGGGCTGGAGCGCGAGTTGCAGAGAGAGCTGCTGGGTTCAACGGTAGCTTGCGAACTGCGGCGGACGCGGTACGACCAGGTGGCCAAGGGCTTCGGCTGCGGGGGCGAGAACATCACGAAACTGAGCCAGGTGGGGCCGGCCATGGCGCGGGCGTTCGCGTCGGCGGTGCCCTACGTGCTGAACGTGAACGTGGAAGGGGCAAGGTCACCGTTCACGCAATGGCAGCTTGATGGACGCGTCTAGCGGTTTCGAGGCCATGCGGCCAGGTTCATTGAGGGCCGCCGCGCTGCCCGACGGCGCGGCGGTACTCGACTTGGGCTGCGGCTCCGGCGAGCCGGAGACGGCTGCACTCGCGGAGCGAGGATTGACGGTATATGGAATGGACGCATCGCCGACCATGATCGCGGCCTTTCGGGCGCGGTTCCCCGAAGCGGAGGCGGAGTGCGCGACCGTCGAGGAGCCGACCTTCTTCGGGCACCAATTTCAAGCCATCGTGGCCTGGGGATTGTTCTTCCTGCTCCCGGCCGCGACGCAGCGGGAGCTGATCGCGAAGATGGCCGGAGCCATCAAAAGTGGAGGGAAGCTGCTGTTTACGGCACCCTCGCAGGCCACTTGCTGGCGCGACGGGATGAGTGGCCAGGAGTCCGTTTCCTTGGGGCGGGACGAGTACGTCGACGCGTTGGAAGCGGGCTGGCTGCCCGCCGGTAGATCACCGCGCCGGGGGTCCGGGTTATAAAGCTCCTGATTACGGTACCCTCGCAGGCCACTTGCTGGCGAGAAGCGATGACCGGCCAGGAGTCCGTTTCCTTGGGGCGGGACGAATACGTCGACGTGTTGGAAGCGGCCTGGCTGCCCGCCGGTAGATCACCGCGCCGGGGGTCCGGGTTATAAAGCTCCTGATTACGGCACCCTCGCAGGTCACTTGCTGGCGAGAAGCGATGACCGGCCAGGAGTCCGTTTCCTTGGGGCGGGACGAGTACGTCGACGCGTTGGAAGCGGGCCGACGAAGGAGAGAACCACTACTACCTGGCCACACGCCGGTAGATCACCGCGCCCGGGGTCCGGCCGGCCTCTTCGTATTGGCCGAGCCACGCGGCGAGATCGGGATAGCGGGTAATGGCGAGCGCCGGGTTGTAGGGACCCAAGCCGTCGACGATGTAGTGGGGCAGGCTTTCGATGAGCCGGCGACGGTCAGCGGAGACGCTGGGGGTCGAAGAGGTCAGGTGACGGTCGGCCATTACGCCAGTGAGCGGTTGCGAGTCGAGATAGGGCGAGCCGGGCGGGCAGCCGGAGATCGCATAAATGTCGGGCCGGTAGCCCCAGACGAAGAGACTCTGGCAGCCGACGAGGCGGGCGGCCACTTGATGGCTGTCGCGTTCCATCGCCAGGTCAGCCCAGTTCTCGTGCCAATAGTAGCGAGGGCCGAAGCGGACGAGCGGGATCGACAACAGCAAAAGTACCGCGACAGCCCAGCGCCGGGGCAGCAGCACGAGGCCGCGGCTGGCGAGGAGGACGACGATCGGGAGAACGTGGAAATAGTAGCGGGGAAAGAAGCGGAGGCCGGCCGCGACGGCGACGAAGGAGATGGCCAACCAGAGCAGCCAGCGACGGCGGCCCGGGCCTTGCCGCAGGAACCAGCCGGCGGCGACGACAGCGGCGGATTGGAAGCCGAACCAGTTCGCGGTGCGGAGGAGACCTTCGCGGAACGGTTGCAGCACGAAGGTGTCCCGCGAATAGGCCATGCCCCAGATCCAAACCTGCTGCCAGTATTCGCGGGCGACAGGGAGGAGGACCAGCTGCGGGGCGAGCACCGCGAGGCCGAACGCCGGCAGATGGCGATAGAGCCAGAAGGCGCAGACGGCGGCGATGAACATCGCCTTGGTGTTGACGAGTAGCCCGGCCCCGCACCAGAGGCCGCTGAATAGAGGGCGACCGCGCCAAGCGTAATGGACCGCCATCAGATGCGGCACAATCAACAGCATGTCCGGGCCCAGAACCAGCGCGGCGCTGGGGACGGTGAACGTGAGATAGAAGGCCAACAGACCGGCCGCGACGGCACCTTCGCGCCTCCCCCACTCCGAGCGGGCGAAGCGATAGGCGGTGTAGCTGGCCCCAGTGATATAGAGCGCACCGGCGAGCCGGAGCACCCAACCCGTCTGCGCGCCCCAGAGCAGATAAAGAAAGGCGCTGCCGGGCGGCTTATCGAACCAGATATCCCGATAGAGCCAAGCGCCTTGGCGGATGGCCAGAGCGGCGGCGGAGGGGTAGCCTTCCTCCACCCAGACGAGGGAATGGTGCCCGAGACGCACGACCAGCACCACTGCAAACAGCAGCAGGAACAGGACGCGCGGGCTGGTCATTTGCGGCCGAGCAGCCTTTCCAAAGTGACCCGGAAATCGGCGCCGTAGAGCGGATCGGCGAGGGCGAACTCGACAAAGGTCTCGAAGTAGCTGGGGAAGTTGCCGATGTCGTAGCGCTTGTCCTGGGGCGGCAGTTTCAAGGCGACGACTCGTTTGCCTTCTTCGCACAGGAGTTGGATGGCGTTCGTCAGTTGGATCTCGCCGCGCTTATCGGGGAGTACCCGGCGGATCATGTCGAAGATGATGGGCGAGAAGGCATAGCGTCCGGCGACGGCGTAGCGGCTCGGGGCGGCGTCCTTCGAGGGCTTTTCGACGATATTCCGAATGCGGGTCCAATCGCCTTCGCCTTCGCCGGGATCGATGATGCCATAGTGATGGACCTCGTCGGCGGGCACCTCTTCGACGGCGATGATGCAGGTGGCGCGGAGTTCGACGAAGAGTTCGGACATGCGGGCAACGCTGCGCGATAGACCATTGATGCCGAGAATGGAATCGCCGAGGGCGACGAGGAAGGGCGATTCGCCGGCGAAGTTCTCGCCGCAGAGGATGGCGTCGCCGAGGCCGCGCTGGACGCGTTGCCGGGTGTAGTAGAACTTGGCGGCGAGTTCTTCGAACTTCAACTCGTCGAGAAGGTCCTGCTTTTTGCCTTCGGTAAGGACGCGGGTGAGTTCGGGGTCGGAATCGAAGTGGTCTTCGATGGAGGTCTTACTCCGTCCGGTAATGAAGCAGATGTTCTCGATTCCATTGGCGACAAGCTCTTCGGCAACGTATTGCACGATGGGCTTACGCGCCACGGGGAGCATCTCTTTGGGCTGAGACTTAGTCGCGGGAAGGAGTCGGGTGCCGTGGCCGGCTACAGGAACTATCGCACTGCGGATCACCTACACAGGATACTGGACAGGTGGAGTTTCATGTCGATGACACGGAGAAGGGCCAGCGGCTCGATCACTACTTGCAGGAGAAGCTGCCGGAGTTCAGCCGGTCGCGGGTGCAGGAGTGGATCAAAGCGGGACGGGTGCTGGTAGCGGGAGTGGTGCCGAAGGCCGCGCTGTCGCTGAAGGGCGGCGAGACAATTTCCGTCGAGCCGATGCACCGGCCGCCGCTGCGGGCGGAGGCGGAGGATCTGCCGCTGGATGTGCTGTATCAGGACGACGACGTGGTGGTGGTGAACAAGGCCGCCGGGGTAATCGTACACGCGGGCGCGGGGCAGCATTCGGGAACACTCGTGAACGCGTTGCTGCATCACTTCGGGACGCTTTCGACGGAGGGCGGCGATGAGCGGCCGGGTATTGTGCATCGGCTGGACAAGGAGACGAGCGGCGTGCTGGTGGTGGCCCGGACGGACGCGGCGCACCGCTCGTTGAGCGAACAGTTCGCCAGCCGCGAGGTGGACAAGATCTATCTGGCGATGGTGCAGGGGTTGCCGAAGGCCGACAGCGGCCGGGTAGAGAAGCCGATCACACGGGATCCGATGCACCGGACGAAGATGACTTGCCGCCTGGAGACGGGGCGGCACGCGTTGACGGATTGGAAGGTGCTGCGCCGGTTCACCGAGCACAGCTTGCTGGAGGTGAAGATCGGCACCGGACGGACGCATCAGATTCGGGTGCATCTGTCTTCGTTGGGGCATCCGATTTTGGGTGATCGGGTTTATGGGGCGCGCGGGACGGAGCTATTGACCGACCGGTTCTTTTTGCACGCGGCGCGTTTGGCGTTTCGGAGCCCGGGGACGGGGGAGCGGATTACGGTGGAAGCCCCGATGCCGCCGGAGTTGACGGCTATAATCGAGTCAGGCAGTTTATGAATCGACGTACTTTCCTTACTTCGTTGGCGGCGGCTCCGGCAGCGGCGCAACAGGCGTCCGATGCGCAGGCGCGCATCGTGCTGGACGTGGCTCGCGTGAACCTGTTGTTTGCGGTGACCGACAAGAAGGGACGATTTGTAACGAACTTGACGAAGGAAGACTTCGAGATCAAGGAAGAGAAGAAAGAGCAGCAGATCCTCGAGTTCGTGGCCGAATCGGACCTGCCGCTGCGATTAGGCATTCTAGTGGATTCGTCGAACAGCGTGCGGGACCGGTTCAAGTTCCAACAGGAAGCGGCAGTTGAGTTTGTGAACTCGGTGGTCCGGCCGGAAGACAAGGCGGTGGTCGTGAGCTACGATTCCGGCGCGGAACTTGTAGCGGATTTGACCAGCAACACGGAAGTGTTGTCGAAGGCGATTCGCAGTTTGCGGCCGGGCGGCGGGACGGCGCTGTTCGAGGCCATCTATTTCGCTTGCCGGGATAAGCTGATGCAGGACCAACCGCGGCATAAGTTTCGCCGGGCGATGGTGGTGCTGGGCGACGGAGACGACAACGCGAGCCGGTACACGCGAGACCAGGCGCTGGAGATGGCGCAGAAGGCCGACGTCGTGGTCTATACGATTTCGACCAACAACACCAAGCTGGAGCAGGAAGGCGACAAGGTGCTGCGGTACTTCGCTTCCGAGACGGGCGGCATGCCGTTCTTTCCGTTTCAAGCGCGGGAACTGTCCCAGTCGTTTGAGAACATCTCGAACGAGCTGCGGCATCAA
>JBBRIO010000163.1:0-9683 GCA_038220855.1 Bryobacterales bacterium
AAGCTGATGGGCTTGGTTGCGACGGAGAAAACGGCCACGGCCTACCGCTTCTCGTTGAGCTTGAAGCCGAACGCCGAGGAGAAGTTCGTCGTTAAAGAAGAATACGTTTACGATCAGACCTACCTGTTGTCCTCCAGCACGCCGGACCAGATCAACATCTTTCTGCGGAACCCGACGCTGTCGCCCGCCGGCAAGTTGGCTCTCGAAAAAATCCAGTCGCTGAAGAGCCAGATCGCCGAGTCCGACCGTCGGCTCCGCTCGACCGAAGCGCAGTCGGCCAGTCTCGAAAAGGACCAGGAGCGGTTGCGCGAAAACATCCGTTCGCTGAACTCGGTTAGCGGCCAGGCACAGCAAGTCCAGCGGTACGCCAGCGACCTGTCGGCCCGCGAAACCAAGATCGTAGAACTCCGCGATCAAGCCCAAGCCGAACGGCAAAAGAAGGGTGGGTTAGAATCAGAGCTGAATGGTTTTCTGGCTACCGTCACTTTTTAAGGAATGCGCGCACAACGGACTCGCTTCGGCGCAGCCGAGCGGCCCGTGCGCTTTTGAGGTTCCCCGTTGCGCATTGCGCTAATCGGATACGGCAGCGTAGGGAAAGCGTTTGCACGGCTTCTCGAAAACCAGCGCAAACGCTTTCCGTTCCGCATCACTGCGATCCAAACCCGTAAGGCCACCGCGTACGACGCCAAAGGACTCCCCGTCAGCCCGGAGTGGGGTCCCGCTTCGACCGTCGATGAATTTCTCGATATCGCTCAGCCGGAGGTCGTGATCGAAATCACGTCCCTCAATCCGGTCGACGGCGAACCGGCCATCAGCCACATCCGTTCCGCGTTCGCCCGCAACATCCCTGTCATCACGGCCAACAAAGGGCCCATCGCTCACGCCTACTCCGCTCTCCGCGCCGAAGCCGCCGCCCGCCACATCCTCTTCCGTTTTGAGTCGACCGTGATGGACGGCTCGCCCGTTTTCAACATGGTGCAACAGAACCTGCCCGGCGTCACGATCAACGGCTTCAGCGGCGTCCTGAACTCCACCACCAAAGTCGTTCTCGCTGAAATGGCCAAAGGCAACTCGCTCGCTTCCGGCATTGCCCTGGCGCAAGAAATGGGTATTGCCGAAACAGACCCCGCCTACGATGTCGACGGCTGGGACGCCGCCGCAAAAACAGCCGCTCTTGCCAACGTGCTAATGGATGCCAAGGTCACCCCGCAGATGGTCGAGCGCACCGGTATTGCGGACATTACCCCCGCTCAGGTACAAGAAGCCGCCGCCGCCGGGTTCGTCATCACCCTCGTCAGCCGCGCGACCCGCCGACCCGATGGCACCCTCCGGCTCAGCACCCAACCGGAGCGCCTGCCCGAAGACGACCTGCTCGCCAACGTCGACGGCACCTCCAACGTCTTGCTCCTCCACACCGACTTAATGGGCACCCAAGGCATCGTCTCCGTCTCGCCCGGCGTTGAGCAAACCGCTTATGGGCTCTTTTCCGATCTCGTCGATATCGCCAAACAGTTATGAAACTTCTTCGCTTCCGCCACAACAACCAGATCCACGTCGGGGCCCTCACCCCGGAGGGCGTCCTTCCCTTCCCTTCGAACGACCTCCTTGCGCTGATCCAAGCGGGAGCCCACCCGGTACTGGCGGGCGCTCCCATCCCGCTGGCTGATGTGACCCCGATCCTGCCCTACGACGTCCCGCCGAAGATTTGGTGCATCGGCCTCAACTACCACTCCCACGCCCTCGACATCAATGCCGTGCAGCCCGAACAACCCGGCAGCTTCATGAAACCGGCCTCCTGCATGTTCTCACCCGAAGGCGAGATCATTCTGCCGCCACAGGCCGTCTCTGACGACGTCGACGCCGAAGGCGAACTCGCGATCATTATCGGCAAAACCGTGAAGGGTCTCGGGTCTCTCGACGAAGCCCATGACGCCATTTTCGGCTACACCACTACCCTCGACCTCACCGCCCTCGACGTCCTCGCCAAGAACCCGCGCTATCTCACTCGCGCCAAGTCGATGGATACCTTCTTCTGCTTCGGCCCGGTCATCGTCACGAAGGACGAAATTGCCGACGTCGACGACCTCGAAGTGATTACCGAGCACAACGGCGCGGTTTGGTCCAGGGATTTCGTCCGCAACATGAAACACCGGCCCCTTGAACTGGTTCGTTTTCACAGCCAGGCGATGACGCTCTACCCCGGAGACATCATTTCGACCGGTTGCCCCAAAGGTGCCCGCATTAAGTCGGGCGACACCGTCCGGGCTCGTATTGAAGGAATCGGCACGCTCGGCGCCTCGGTTCGCTAAACTACTCACCATGGCCTCGGCTTTCCAACGTTTCATCTTGTGGGACTACCCGCGCGCCTCCTGGCAATACGACGTGATGGTGCTGCTCATCGTGGCCTTCATCTTTTTTACGCCTCGAGACTTTTTTAAAGATCAGCCTCGCGCCGCATCGATCGCCCATGTCCATAGCGAGGACGCCGGCGAAGTGTTCTACCTCGAACCCAAACTTCTGGCTGACCTCGACGATGCCGGCCGGCTGGCCAAAGCCGCTGATCTGCTCAAGAATAAAGACGGCAAGAAGCTCGATCTCCAGCGACTGCTCCCGCTCTACGATAGCGAGAAAGAGCTCAAAGGGTTCATGGCTTATACCCGGATTCGGAAGTAAGTAACCGCTACCGCGCCTGAAACATCTAAGAGAGTGACATGCGACCGATTCTGCTCATTTGCCTCGCCGCCGCCAGCCTCACGGCGGCCGAAACGCTGGACCAGGTACGGGCGCGTATGGACGCCTCGGCGACCGCTTTTCAGTCGCTCACAGCCAAAGTCCGCAAGGTGACCTTTACCGCGATCATCAAGGACACGCAGTCGGAAAGCGGCACGTTCACGCTCAAGAAAGTGAAGACCGGTGATCTGCGCGTTCGTATGGACATCACCCAGCCGGATACGAAGGCGATCGCCCTCACCCGCAACAAATATGAACTCTATCTGCCGAAAATCGCTACGGTTCAGGAGTTCGACCTCGGCAAATATCGCAGTTTGGTTGATCAGTTTTTGCTCCTCGGTTTCGGCACCCCGTCGCGCGAACTCCTGAAGAGCTATGACATGAAAGTGCTCAGCGCCGAGACCCTTGATGGCAAAGCGACAACGCGGATTGAACTCATCCCCAGGACTGCCAGTATGCGGGAGCACCTCAAGCGCGTCGAAATGTGGATCCCGCTGACCGACGGAAACCCGATTCAGCAAAAGTTCTATCAGCCCAGCGGCGACTACTTCCTGTCGGCCTACACCGAAGTCAAAATCAACCCGGCCGTCCGCGACTCCGAACTCGGCCTGAATTTGCCCAAGGGCACCAAGCGCGAATTTCCCCAGAAATAACCGTCCCCTTGCGAGAAGCCGCCCGGGAACGATACCGTGTCAGATATATGAAACGTCGGCACTTGCTGCAAACCCTTGCGGCTACCCCAGCCCTGCTCCCCGCCCAGCAGACGAGTCCGTCGCCGGATGAGAATGCCGTCCTCGCCGTCGACTCGCCGGAATCGGCCGGTCTCCCGGTTCGCCGCTTCTTCACCCCCGACCAGTTCTCGACGCTCCAGTCGCTCGCTGATCTGATCGCACCCTCCATCGACGGTCGTCCCGGCGCCAAGCAAGCCGAAGCCGCCAGTTTCCTCGACTTCCTGCTCGCTAAGTCGCCCCGCGATCGCCAGGCGCTTTACCAGCGCGGCCTTGACACGCTGATTCGCACCTCCCGTACCCGGCACCAAAAAGAGTTCTCTGAACTGCCGTCTGCGGAGGCCAACGCGCTGCTGACGCCCCTCACGGCCAAATGGACCTACGCCGCGCCCAAGGAGCCCGTGGCGGCGTTCCTCCGCGCCGTTAAGGCCGACATCATCCGCGCCACCGCCAACTCGCGCGCTGTCGCCGAAGCCAACGTCGCCGGTCGCCGCCGTGCCACCGGATTGAACCCGTATTGGCAAGTCATCGAATAACCCAACGAACCCATGCCAAACTTCAACCACGACGTCGTCATTATCGGCTCTGGCGCCTCCGGCGGCATGGCCGCCTACACCCTCGCCCAAGCCGGGGTAAAGTGCCTCATGCTGGAAGCCGGCCCGATGGTCGACTTCAACCGCCACCGTTCCCTGAAAGCGGTTTACGATCTGCCCTTCCGCGGTTTTGGCGAACCCGGTCGTTTTCCCCACATCACCCAAGCTTCCGAGTTCGACGCCAACCTGTGGATCGACGAAAAGAAAAACCCCTATTCCCACCCGGAAAGCGACCCCTACTACTGGGTTCGCATTCGCCTGCTCGGCGGTAAGACGCTACGCTGGGGCCGCGCGTCCTGGCGGCTCTCCGACTACGAATTCAAGGGTAAAGATCACGACGGCTGGGGCGAAAACTGGCCGCTATCCCTCGCCGACCTCGCTCCCTTTTACGACCGCGTCGAACCACTCTTCCGCGTCTCCGGTCGTAACGAAGGTTGGGCCCAGTTGCCGGACGGCAAACTCCTCGCCGACGAATCGATCGAATCCCTGAGCATGGAGCGATTCCTGGCCAGCGCAAAAAAGCTGGGGGTTCCCACCACCAAGCCGCGCCGCGCTACCGGCACGCTCGCCAGTTCAGTCAATCTACTTTTGCCCGCCGCACAAGCCACCGGCAATCTCACGATCGTCCCCAACGCGATCGTCCGGGAAATTGGCGTCGACCCCAAAACCGGATTGGTCAACGCCGTTCATTACGTGGACCGGCGCTCGAAACGCGAATTCACCGTCCCCACGAAAACTCTCCTCCTCGGTGCCTCTACGCTCGAATCCACCCGCCTGCTGCTCAACAGCCGGAGCCGCCAATACCCGAACGGACTCGCCAATTCGAGCGGCGTCCTGGGGCATTACCTGTTCGATCAGTTCTACGTCAAGAACACCGTGACGGCGCTGGTCCCGGAAGCCCGCGGCGGCAAGGGGCCGCGCAACCTCATGGGCGGCAGCGGCTACGTTCCCCGGTTCACCAACCTCAAGCCCGGCAAGCCGGAGAAAAACTATCTGCGCGGCTGGGCCTGGGACTTCGGCAGCGGTGGAACCCCCTCGCCCGAACTATTTCCGCAGTGGGGCACCGAACTCGCCGCGACCATGGCGGACGTCCAAGGCGCCGGTTTCTCCATGACCACCATGGGCGAAAGCCTGCCGCGCTTTGAGCACAAACTAACTATCCATCCAACGCTCCGGGACGAATGGGGCATCCCGGCCCCCTACCTCGAACAGCGCTACACCGACAACGAACACAACATGGCCAAGGACGCCATGGAAACCGGCGTGGCGATGTGCGAAGGGGCCGGCTTTGAAGTCCTCGCCGCCCACTCCCAGATGGTCCCCCCAGGCGAATCCATTCACGAACTGGGTACTTGCCGGATGGGCAGCGATCCCCAGAAGTCAGTCCTCAACGCCTTCAACCAAGCCCACGACGTCAAGAATCTGTTCGTCCTTGATGGCGGTGCTTTCCCCAGCGGAGGCGTCCAAAATCCGACGCTCACCATCCTCGCCCTCACGGTCAGAGCCAGCGAGTACCTCCTCGCCCAAAAGAAACAGGGCAAAATATAATCATGCGGTTTCTTTTACTTTTATTCCCGGCCCTGCTCTTGGCGGTCCTGCTCCTGGCCGAAGCCCCCGCCTCGGCCCCCGTCCAGCCCATTCCCTATAGTCACGCCCTCCATGCCGGCAAATTACAGCTCAAATGCGCCATGTGTCATGAGAACAAGGACCCCGGCGAAATCATGGGCCTTCCAGCCGCCGCCAAGTGCATGAACTGTCACCGGGCGGTCAAAACTGACGCCGAACCGATCCAAAAGCTCCGCACCTTCTTCGAATCGAAGCGCGAGGTCCCTTGGGTACCCGTCTACCAGATTCCAAGTTATGTTTTCTTCTCCCACCGCCAACACACAGAAACCGGCACCACTTGCCAGGAGTGCCATGGGTCAGTCACGACTAGCGAAGTTCTCAAGCGGGAAACCGATATCTCGATGGGTGGTTGCATGACCTGCCACCGGCAGAAAAAAGCCGCGCTCGGCTGCACCTCTTGCCATGAACAGCGAAACTAGGTTACTCTCCGAATTCGGCTCACGATGCTACCTAACACTTACACACTGACGCTCCTCGCCCTGCTTTTGTCCATCGTGTGTTGGGGCTCCTGGGCGAGTACCCAAAAAGCTGCGGGCAAATGGCGGTTCGAGCTTTACTATTTCGACTTCGCCCTGGGTACCGTGCTCACGGCTTTACTCCTGGCCCTAACTTTCGGTACGTTTGGCGACAATCTCACTTTTGAAGACAATCTCGCCATCTCCGGCAAACGACAGATGGCGATCGCCTTCGCCGCCGGAGCAATCTTCAATCTTGGGAACATGCTGCTTTTGGCGGCATCGTCGATCGCCGGCCTATCGGTTGCCTTCCCGATTGCGATGGGCTTTGCCCTCATCGTCACGTCCGTAATCGGCTATGACGCTAAGACATCCACCAACCCCGCCCTTCTGTTTGGCGGGGTTGCGCTGATCCTCGGCGCGGTCATCGCCGACGCCTTGGCTCATCGCCGTCACTCGATCGAAACCGCTGTGACCAAGAAGCACGGCGGCGGTGTGAAAGGAATTCTGCTCAGCCTCGCCAGCGGACTCCTGCTGAGCGCCTTCGTCCCCGTTCTTGCTTCCAGCCGCGTCGGCGACATCGGCCTCGGCGTTTACGCCGCAACGATGTTCATGACCCTTGGGATCTTCGCCAGCAGCTTTCTCTACAGTCTCTACTTCATGAATTTGCCCGTCCAGGGCGAAGCGCTCTCGCTCAAACAGTACGTCAAGGGGACGATGGGCCAACATGCCTTGGGATTGCTCGGCGGCGCGATCTGGTGCATCGGCACCGTCGCAAACTTTGCCGCCTCCAGCGCTACCAAAGAGGCAAATTTCAGCTCCTCGGCCTGCGTCGCACTGGGCAACTCGGCAGCGATCGTGGCCGCCGTTTGGGGTTTGCTCGGCTGGCGGGAGTTCGCCGGGGCATCGAGCGGAGTGAAGACGCTGCTGGCGGCGATGTTCCTGCTCTTCTGCGCCGGCTTGGCGCTGATTTCCCGCGCCTGAGACGCTGTCTTCAGGCACCGCTTCCCTGGGGCGGGATGCTACAATACGAATAATCCCTTAGATCACCTTTTTCGAATCTAAGGAGTCTCGACGCCTTCGGGCGCTAGGACGTTTATGGATAAACTGGCGCAAAACATACAAGAAGCATTTCTCAACAACGCGCGCAAAGACAAAACCTTCCTCACAATTTACTTGATGAGTGGAGTGAAGCTTTCCGGTCGGATCAAGAGTTTCGATAAATACTCGGTGGTGCTCGAATCCAATAATCAGGAACAACTGATTTTCAAGCACGCGATTTCCACGGTCGTCGTTTCCCGACCCGTCCACTCCCATGCCGCCTCCGCCCAGGCGGCCGCCGCCACGGTCGGAGCCCCCGGCTCCCCCGGAGAACCTGGCGAAGCTTGAGCCGCACTGTAGAGCTTACGCGGTCCGGCCCTGAGAAGACGATTCTGGTGTCGGTCGAAATTCGCCGAAGGGCCAAACGGGATTTCACCCCGGAAGAATCGCTCGAAGAGCTACGCACCCTCGCCTCCAGCGCCGGGGCGGAAGTCGTGGACGTATACACCCAGGTGCGCGACGTGGCCGACCGCGCCCACTTCGTCGGCGAAGGCAAGCTCGAAGAACTCGCCGCCGCCGTCGAAGCTTGCCAGGCTGATCTGGTCGTCTTCGACAATGAACTCAGCCCTACCCAACTGCGCAACATCGAAGCCAAGCTCGATACCCGGGTCGTGGACCGAACCCAGCTTATCCTCGATATCTTCGCCAAGCGAGCCCGGACGCGCGAGGGTCAGCTTCAGGTCGAGCACGCCCAGCTCAAATACCTCCTCCCCCGCCTCTCGGGAAAAGGTATCGCCATGTCCCGCCTGGGGGGTGGAATCGGCACCCGGGGACCCGGAGAAACCAAGCTCGAAATCGACCGGCGCAAGATCAGCCTCCGCATTACCAAAATCGAAAAGAACCTCGAAACCGTCCGGAACACGCGCCTCGTGCAACGCAGTCAGCGGCAGAGCGTTCCCCTCGCTACCGTAGCCCTCGTCGGCTATACGAACGCCGGCAAGTCGTCGCTTTTCAATCGGCTCACAAGCGCCGCCGTTTTCGCTGACGCCCGCATGTTCGCCACTCTCGATCCCACCGTTCGCGCCGTCCAACTGCCCTCCCGCCGCACCGTCCTCCTCAGTGACACCGTCGGCTTCATCCGCAACCTCCCGACCACCTTAATCCGCGCCTTCCGCGCCACCCTCGAAGAGGTTGCCGAAGCCTCGCTCCTGATCCATGTCGTCGATTCCAGCGCCGAAGGCGCCGAGCATCAAATGGCCCATGTCCAGGCTGTGCTCGAAGAGATCAAAGCGCACGAAACGCCCCAAATCCTCGTCTGGAATAAGCAAGACCGCGAAGGCTCCGCCCAACTGCCCGAAGGGGCCATCGGCGTCTCTGCCCTCACCGGAGCAGGTATTGACAAACTGCTGACTCGGATCGACGACGCACTGACTCTCGATCCCGTTGCCCCTTGCGTTCTCCGCATTCCCGTCGGCGACGGAGCCGCCCTCAGCGTCCTGCACGAAACCAGCCGTATCCTGTCGAAAACCTACGAAGACGAAACCGTCGTCATCGACGCCGTGGCCCCGGAATCAGCCCGTCGCCGTTTGGCCAAATATCTGGTATCGTAAGCTCGCGATATAGTGGATAGACAGGGATGAATCTCCCCAACCTGCTGACGATCCTTCGCATCTTTTTTGTACCGCTGCTCGTCGCCGCGCTGGTACAGGAAGACCTGCGTATCGAACTCTTCGGCTTCCGTATCGCCCAGGAGTTCCTGGCCCTCGCCACCTTCCTCGCCGCGGCACTCACCGACCTCCTCGACGGCTACCTCGCCCGGCGCTGGAAACAGGTCACCACCGTCGGCACCCTGCTCGATCCAGTCGCCGACAAACTCCTCATCTCCGCCGCTCTCATCTCCCTCGTCCAAATCCGGCTCATCCCGGGCTGGCTCGCCATCCTCATTATCGCCCGCGAATTCGCCGTCTCCGGCCTCCGTTCCATCGCGGCCGCCGAAGGCTATACCATCCAGGCCTCCGACCTCGGCAAGACGAAAATGGCCACCCAAGTCATCGCCATCTCGCTCATGCTCATCTCGATCCGCTACAAAGACTGGTACAGCTTCGCCATGCTTTGGATGTATGGAGTCGTCTTCTTCGCCCTCGTCAGCGCCATCCAATACTTCGCCAAGTTTTGGACCCACATCGACGGCCACACCAAGCTCCGCCGCCGCCGGGAACTCATCAAGCTAGAACGGCACGACAAGCTGGAACATCGACGTCAGCGCCGCCAGAATCGCGCTAAGGCGCCAGATAGTCCATCCGGCCCCCATCGACCGCCATCACCTGTCCGGTGATAAACCCGGCCCGGTCTCCAGCCAGAAACGCCACCACGTCCGCGATATCTTCCGGAGTGCCAACCCGTCTCACCATCGCCTTGCCAGCCATCGTCCGCAGCAATTCCTCGCCTTCTTCCGGGCTCCGTCCGCTGAACACCATATCGGTCGCAATAAACCCAGGCGCCACGGCATT
>JBBRIO010000164.1:0-9578 GCA_038220855.1 Bryobacterales bacterium
CCCGAATCCGCCGTCGAAGCCGTCCGCCGCGGTGCCTGCGACTACCTCACCAAACCCCTCAATGTCGCCAACCTCCGCGCCCGCATCCGCCAACTCATCGACGAATTCCACAAACGCCTCGAAGCCGCCCGTCTCGAATCCGCCCTCGTCCAAGCCCATCGCTTTGAAGGCATGGTCGGCTATAGCGCCCAAATGCTCGCCATGTTCGCCATGATCCGCCGCGTCGGCCCCCATTACCGCGTCGCCCTCGTCCGCGGACCCACCGGTACCGGCAAAGAACTCGCCGCCGCCGCCCTCCATCGCCAAAGCCCCGTCCACGCCGGTCCCTTCGTCGTCTGCAACTGCTCCGCCATCACCGAAACTCTCTTTGAAAGCGAAATGTTCGGTCATCTCAAAGGCTCCTTCACCGGTGCCACCCACGACAAAAAAGGAATGTTCGAAGCCGCCGACGGCGGCACTCTCTTTCTCGATGAACTCGGCGACCTCCCCTTCGCCATGCAGTCCAAACTCCTCCGCGCCATCCAACAACAGGAAATCAAACCCGTCGGAGCCAACTCCCCGAAAAAAGTCTCCCTCCGCGTCATCGCCGCAACCAACCGCAACCTCGAAACCATGATGACCGCCGGCGACTTCCGCGAAGATCTCTACTATCGGCTCTCCATGGTCGAACTCCACCTCCCTCCCCTCGCCGAGCGCATGGAAGACTTCCCCTACCTCGTCCGCACCTTCGTCGAACGCTACGCCGCCGAGTACACAAAAAACATCGCCGGCCTCACCCCCCGTGCCCAGTCCGTTCTCGCTCGCCACTCCTGGCCCGGCAATATCCGCGAACTCGAAAACGTCATCGGCAGCGCCTGCATGATGGCCGAAAACGAACTAGTCGATACCCGTGACCTCCCCCCGTTCTTCCAGCGCATCGTTGTAACAAATTCTCCAGAGCCTGCATCGAAACAGGAAATGTTGCCGCTTGCCGAAGTCGAACGCCGCCACACCCGCTGGGTCCTCGACCAACTGCAAGGAAACAAAAGCAAGGCCGCCGAAGTCCTAGGCATCACGCGCAGCACCCTGTACCGCATTCTTGGAGTCGCCGAATAATGTTCCTCCTCCTCGCCGCGGCTCTAGTCTACATTGGCGCCCTCACCGACTCATCCGCCACCCTGGTCTGGGGAGACCCCGCCCAACCCGGCAACTCCATCGGCCGCGAAGGCACCGGCCTCGGCCCCGTCACCGTCGAAATCAACGGCCAAAGCCTACCTTCTTCCGCGTCTTTTCTCACCATTCCCAACCTCCAGCCCGATACCCCCTACCCCTATCGCATCCTGCAAAACGGAGCCCCCATCCTGACCGGCACTCTCCGCACCTGGCCCCACAAATCCCAGCGCCTCGTCTTCTTCGTCATCGGCGATTGGGGCACCGGCTCAAAGGAACAATACGCCCTCGCCGCCCAACTAGAAAAAGAACGCCTCCGACTCCGCGCCCAGGGCGACGAAGTCCGCTTCGTCTTCTCCGTCGGCGATAACATCTACGGCCCCTACCGCCAAACCGGCAAGGAAGACAGCGACTGGATTAAGAAATTCTTCCTCCCTTACGGCCCCACCCTTCGTGAAATCCCCTTCTACATGGTCGCCGGCAACCACGACGGCAACGAAAGCGAGAAAACCGAAGACCTCACTGCCCATCTCGATAACACTTTCACCCCGGTCGGCTTCGGGCAACGGTGGTTTCATTTCTCCATCGCCGGCCTCGCCGAATTCTTCGCGCTGGATTCCACCCGCAACCAGCGTTCCGGCCCTCCCGCGCCCATGTTTGCCGAGTCCGGCGAACAAACCCGATGGCTAGCCGCCGAACTCGCCAAGCCCGCCCTGCCCTGGCGCTTCGCCATTCAGCACCACCCCATGTTCACCGCCGGCCCCGACCATCCTCCGTTCCTGCCCCAAGCCACCCACTGGTTCAAGCTCTTCGCCGCGAATCACGTCCGCGCCGTCTTCTCCGGCCACGAACACAACCTCCAATTCTCCGAGCAATCAGCCGCCACCGGCCACATGCTCTTTGTCGTCTCCGGTTCCGGCGGCGAACTCCGCACCGGCAAGGTCACGAAGAAAATGGCCGAACGCCATATCGCCGCTTGGGCCCCCCAGCGGCAATTCCTCATCGTCGAACTCGATCAGGACAAAATGAAAATTACCCCCATTTGTGACACCCCGCTCCGTCTCACAAATCCGGCCGGCGTACCCGTAACTGTTCCTCTTGTCGTAACGAAATCTAGACAGCCGTAACTCGCGTATAACCGAAAGCAACGTCGCATTCGCGTTGGAGATATTTACATTGTTGAAACTTTTGGCCCTAGTGGCTTTCCCAACTCTAGTCCTGTACGCCCAGCCCTCCTCTCGAACCCAAGAAATCGAGCGGGAGCGCGACAAAAAAACCGCCCTCCTCAAGCCCGAGGTCGTCGATAAGCCCGAAGGCTTCCTCCGCAACTTCAAGGACAAACGTTACCTCGAGCGTTTCGGCTCCGGCTATAAAGGGTTCCGTCCCAAACTCGGCAACATGGTCGTCGGCAGCGGGTTCGCCTTTGGGCCCGAATACTACCGCGAGGATATCCGAAACGGGGAAATCACCTTTCGCGCCTCCGCCCAAACCTCCGCCCGCGGCTATCTGAAACTCGATACCGAAGTTACCCTCCCTCGCCTCGCCGGCAGCCGCATCAACCTCGATCTCCGCGCCACCCATCGAAACTACGGCGCCATCGATTACTACGGTCCCGGCCCCGATTCAGCCGAAACCGGCCGCTCCAACTACCGCCTCGAAGATACCACCGTCGAAACCGTTCTCACTCTCAAGCCTTCCCGCCACGTTCGCCTCGGTCCCTCCTTCGCCTACCTCAACATCAACGTCGGACCCGGCACCCGCTCCCCCCGTTTCATCTCCGCCGACAAGCAGTTCCCCAACGTTGCCGGTATGCAGCAACAAACCGACTTCCTCCGCACCGGCGTCTACGCTCAGTTTGACTACCGCGACAATCCCCTCGGACCCAAAAACGGCGGGAACTACGTCATCAACTACTCCTGGTTCAACGACCAACGGTTGAACCAGTTCAACTTTCGCCGCATGGATATCGACCTCCAACAATACATCGGCTTCTTCAACCGTACCCGCGTCATCGCCCTCCGCGCCAAAGGCGTCTTTACCGAAACCGACCGCGGCGATCAAGTCCCCTTCTACCTCCAACCCTTCCTCGGCGGCGCCAACGATCTCCGCGGCTTCCGCAACTTCCGCTTCTCCGATCGCAACATGATCCTCCTGAACGCCGAATACCGCTGGGAAATCTTCGCCGGCCTCGACGGCGCCATCTTCGCCGACGCCGGTAAAGTCTCCCCCCGCCGCGGCCTCACCAACTTCAAAGACCTCGAATCCTCCGTCGGTTTCGGACTCCGCTTCAACGCCAGAAACTCCACCTTCATGCGCATCGATACCGCCTTCTCTCACGAAGGCTTCCGCCTCTGGTTCCAGTTCAACGACATCTTCAACCAACGTAAATTCGGCACCACCACCGGCCAGCCCGTCTACTAAGGAATCCGATGACCAAGTCCCTCCTTGTCTTAATCCTGGCGGCTTCCGCCCTCTTCGCCCGTAAGTTCTACGACGACGATCCCCTCCTCGTCGAGCCCAAGCCCCGTCCGGTTCTCAAAGCCGAAAACCGAAAACTCAGCGACATCTACGACCTCTTTGCCCACCAGTTCGGCCCCCCCGGAGAACACCAACCGCAAAAAGGCGAGCCCATCCGCGCCCGCGCCGTCAACACCCTCGGTGACCCCATGGAAGGCGCTTGGTGGGAAAAACGCCACTACTACAAGCCAATGTCCCGCGAAGAACTCATCCGCGGAGCCAACTACGCCCCCGCCCCAGCCACCGGCAAACTAACCATCACCGGAGCCAAGAACGAAGGAGTCACCCCCGGCTTCGTCGTCGTCGATAGCCGCCAGCAAACCTATTTCGTCAAGTTCGACCCCCTTTCCAACCCCGAAATGGCCACCGCCGCTGACTCCATCAGCGCCCGCTTCTTCCACGCCCTTGGCTACCATACCCCCGCCAACTACCTGATCGAGTTCACCATCGACGATTTCGAAATCCGACCCGGCGTCACCCTCGCCGACTCCACCGGCCGCACCCGCGAATTCAACCGGCGCGACCTGCAAGAGTTACTCCTCCGGGTTCCCAAAAACGCGGAAGGAAAGTTCCGCGCCACCGCCTCGGCTTCCCTGCCCGGCAAAACCATCGGCCCGCCCCGCTGGTTCGGAACCCGTTCGGACGACGTCAACGATATCGTCCCCCACGAACATCGACGCGACCTCCGCGGCCTCCACGTCGTCGACGCCTGGCTCAATCACGACGACTCCCGCGCCATCAACAACGTCGATATCCTCTCGAAGGAAGGGGGAGTCCAGCACGTCCGCCACTACCAACTCGACTTCGGCTCCACCCTCGGCAGCGCCACCCAAAAAGCCAATAGCCCCCGCGCCGGCGTTTACTTCTTCTCCTGGAAAGAGTCCGCCAAGCTCCTGTTCAGCCTCGGCACCTACGTCCCCTATTGGGCCTCGGCCAACTATCCCAAACTCCCCTCGGTCGGCCGCTTCGAATCGGAGACCTTCCGGCCCGACCGTTGGGTCCCCGAATATCCCAACCCCGCCTTCCAAAACCGCCTCCCCGACGACGAGTTCTGGGCCGCCAAACAGATCATGGCCTTCACCGATGACGACATCAAAGCCATCGTCTCCACCGGCAAGTTCAGCGACCCCAAAGCAGCCGACTGGGTCGCCGAATGCCTCAGCAAACGTCGTGATAAGATCGGCCAGACTTACTTCGCCAAGGTTCTCCCCCTCGATCAGTTTTCCATCGTCGATAACTCACTCACCTGGGTCGATCTCGGAAAGAAACATAACATGCAAGCCCCCGGCTCGATCAAACTCCAATGGTCGAATTTCAACAATGAAACCGGCCAAAAAACCGCTCTCACTGGCCTCACGCAGAACATGGTCCCCGGTGCCGGCAACTCTTACTTCGTCGCCGATCTCGTCGACCCCGCCCGCCCGAAACAGACGATCAGCGTCTATGTCCATCAACTCGCCGGCCAACCCGTCATCGTCGGCATCGATCGAGCATGGTAAACGACGACCGTCCCGAATACCAATCCCGCCCGGAAATGCGGAGCCACTCCAGCTTCCCGCAGTTCAAAACGATCGGCGACAAGCCCAAGGGCCCCCTCGAAAAGGCCCTCTCTTTCTTCGCCGATGTCCGCGTCGGCGAAGCCCCCGGCGTTCTCCTCCTCACCGCCAACGTCTTCCTCCTCCTCTTCGCTTACTATCTCCTCAAGACCGCCCGCGAAGCCCTCATCCTCTCCGAAGGCGGCGCTTACATCAAGGCCTACTCCGCCGCCGGCCAGGCCGCCCTGCTCATGCTCTTGGTCCCGGCTTATGGCCTGATCGCCTCGAAGGTGAAACGCGTCAAGCTCATCACCGGCCTGACGATCTTCTTCGCCTCCCATCTGTTCGTCTTCTCCGTCCTCGGCACCCAAGGCTATCAGGAGGGCGTTGCGTTTTACATCTGGGTCGGCATCTTCAACGTCTTTGTCATCTCCCAAATCTGGGCCTTCGCCAATGACCTTTACACCGAATCCCAAGGCAAGCGCCTCTTTCCCGTCATCGGCGTCGGCAGTTCGCTCGGCGCTTGGCTCGGCGCCGAATCCGCCGGCCGCCTCGTCGGCTCGTTCTCGCTCACCCCTTACCAACTGCAACTCCTGGCCGCCGCGATTCTCGTCTCTTGCGCGGTGATCACCGTCGTCGTGAACGGCATCGAAACCAAGCGCGCCACCCCTGAAATGGCCGCCCACGCGGACGACAAACTCTCCGCTACCGGGGCCTTCGAACTAATCTTCAAGAGCCGCTATCTCACCTGGATCGCCGCGCTCACCGTTCTCCTTAACGTCGTCAACTCGACCGGCGAGTTCCTCCTTGGCACGGTAGTGGCCGAACAAGCGCGCAACTTCGCCCCGACGGATCTCGCCGCGCAGAAGCGCTTCATCGGAGAGTTTTACGGCCGCTTCTTCGGCACCGTAAACCTCCTCGGCTTTCTCTTTCAAACCTTCGCCGTCTCCCGAGTATTCGCGTTTTTGGGAGTTCGGGGAGCGGTCTACGTCCTTCCCGCGATCTCTCTTATGAGCTACTCGGTCCTGGCCGTAGCCCCCATTCTGGGGGTCGTTCGAATCGCCAAGACCCTGGAGAACGCGACCGACTACTCCCTCCAAAACACCGTCAAGCAAGCGCTCTATCTACCGACCTCGCGCGAAGCCAAGTACAAAGCCAAAGCCGCCATCGACACGTTTTTCATGCGGTTCGGAGACGTCCTCCAGGCCGGCATCGTCAAGCTCGGCGCCGAACTCTCCTTCAGCATCCCAGCCTTCGCCTGGCTGAACGTAGCCTTGACCGTCGTCTGGCTGGGCATCGCCTCCCGCCTCTCCGCCGAGCACCGCCGTATGGGTTTCTGAGTCTTCCCAGCGCTTAGTTGCGCACGCGAAAGTTCTTTCCTTTACGGTCGCGGTTCGGCGTAAGTCACTGATAGCACCGAACCGCGCGCGCCGGCAAGCGGACTCTTATCCCGAACTTTTGCAGGTAAGCGCCAGTGCTTTCTTGGGCGTGTCTATGGGCTAACCGCCGATCAAGATCTCCTTTCATCCCACGCGCGTCAATACATTCAAGCCGATGTTCGGCCAATCATAGACTGATCAGATGCCGAGTAGAATTTCGTCCGGCAACTTGCCGTCAGAATCTGCGTTTGCCATTACAACCGCAATTTCGCCGAGCTCCGCGAAGGCCGCGAGCTTCGCTTGGTATCCTGCGTTTCCGCCGGGGTGAACGCAAAATCGGGCGCGGCCCTTACCGCCAAACCGAAGACCCATATGCTGTCGATGCGGACCGGCGTCACCAATATCGGCGTCTCTGCGACCGTTGGGCCACCCTTATTAATGGCAACTGCGGCGCTGCCGGTTCCAGAATTAGGGCCTGAGAAAGATAGGGTCACATCATCGGCATCAAATTGCGAGCCTGTGGAAATGGCTTCGGTGTATAAAATGCCATTCTCACGCTGGCCGGCGCGTGCGGGCAGTCGCTACGATCGCAATGAGTCCCCCGGCAACCAGAGCGGCAGACGCCGGCTCGGGAATGTCGGCTGGTTGTCCGTTGCCGACGAAACCACCCGTACTTCCAGACGCCACCGTATACCTCGTCAGCGATATCAGCGGGTCACCGACGAATTTCCCGTACACGTTGAAGGTAGCAGTTGCGCCTTCGTTGACGTTCATCGTGCTCAGAATGTCCACGTTGGTGAGCCGAATGAAGTCCGCATCGCAGGGAATGCAGGTGCCCCCGTTTACCGTCGTAGAAATGGTCATCAGCGCGTCGAACGGGGTAACCGTCGGATCGGCGGGAACAGAAATCCGCAGCGTCGCTCCGAAGAGCAACGAATCAAGTTGACTCGTGCCGTTGAGAAAGGTAATCGTTCCCAACAAGACTTCCAGGCCGGTTGGAACGTTCGAAAGCGAGCTACCTTGAAAAATTACGCCGCTGTAAATGGACGGTGGAGGAGCGAAGGTATTTGTCCCCCAACGAAGGTCATTCGACGGAGTGGCGCTGTAAAAGGCAGTTGTCGAATTGTTCAGCACCGTCGTCGTGCCATCCAGGTTGATGACGGGTCCGGCAAGGACCGGATTCATCCATGTTCCGGTCACCAATCCGCTGATGGTTCCAGCTGTGGCGGTAAGCGGGGACAGGCAGGACACGAGAGGCAAAATCCAAAGAGGAAAGGCTTTCATAACTTCGATCTCCTACACCAAGTGTCGTCGTACCTGAAAGCATCACGGCGATGATTCATTTATGGATCTTATTTAATCCCCGCGATCGCAGACGATTCGAAGCCGAAGGGCCTTGGAATCCCACTTCACCCGCGCCCCGGCTGCGGCTGCGATCTCGGCGGTATTGTCCAGGGATCCATCGTCCACCACGATCACCTCGTCGACGGCCTTGGACCGATGGGCCAGCTTGACGACTTCCTGAATCCGAGCGGATTCGTTGAGAGCAGGGATAACTACGGTGATCATTCGAGGAACTCCCAGGCGTGAGATTAAGCCGCCGATCAACAAATCAGAAAGGCCCGAGTTCATAGTTTAAGGTTCGTTCAACGGTTCTTCTTCCCCCAAGCCTTCTTCACCTTGCTCGCAAACTCCACTGCGGCGCGACGGCGAGATTCGTCGTCGCCTCGTAGAGGAAAGGAGTGCCACGCGATCAGCTTGTTTCGCTCCAAGTCCCGGAACTCAAGGCGATGCGTCTCGTTCCGGCCGAGCTTGTGCTTATAGTGCAGTTCCCCGTAGGCAGAGTGCATCTTGGCAAGGCTCGCCTTGAGTTCGGGCTGCTTCGCCTCTTCGATGAAATCAAAAGGCAACTCCGCCGCTACCAGGGCCTGCTCCACAAAAGGTTCCAGCCCCTCCATTCGATCGACATAGATCGTCTTCCGCTCCTGGGCAATCAACGGTATCGCGATAGCTATGGACGCAATCGCAAGTAAGGGTATCTTCATATCATCAGCTCCTTCGAACAAAAAGACCTCAGCAATTCAACTTCCACAAGGTGCGAGCGCGATTAGAGCAGCCGATCCACACGTTCCGCATACGCGGCGACGATTCTCTCCATTCTCGGCAAGTCCGAAGCGAGCGGCAAGCGCTGCACCACGAAAGGCCCTCGCCATCCTTCGCCGCCAGCGCCGTCTGTCGAGATAACGCGGCACCCCCTCCAAGTCGCCTCCGCCCACCCGGATAGCCACCATGCAGCCCTCAAACTGCGCCCAAGGCCCAGTCTCACGGAGTGCACTCTTGTCGAGAATCCTTCTCTCTTCCGCCCGCGCCACCAAATACGCTCGCAGCCAAAGAAACTCCGCGCTATACCTCATGTCCGGTGCCTCCCGGCCTCGCAACCGCTCCAACCCTGCCCCCGCCTGCCCGCTCGTCACATCCGCGCGCGCCAAGTAAAACAAGGAGCCCGGCTCCGTTCGAGACTGCCCCCGCCGCACCGCGTAGTCCCCCGCCCGGAACTCCAATAGCATCAACCTATGCAGGCTCCCCACGCGCTCCCGCTGCCGGCGCACCGCCTCGCTGCAAGGCGCTCGAGCAGCAGGATTCTCGCCAGCTGCGCCAACATTATGATCCCGGCACTTCTCCCCCGCCCCCGGCAGGTCCCTGAGCATATCCGCGATCACCAGCAAGTGCTCCGTTCGGGCGCTTTCGCTCGTCGGCCCAAGTTCAATGGACCGCCCTGCCGCCCGCGACGCCCGCTCCCGTAACTCCCCCGCTGGCTCTTCACCCGCCCTGTGCAGTGCTAAATACGTTCGCAACCAAACTCGTCTGCCCCGCCGTAAACCCTAGGTCCGCCTCCCCGCTACTTTCGGCAAACCGCCGCGCTTCACGCGTCCCGGCAATCGTCCTCAGTTGCCTCTGCTCCCCACTTCGCCATCCAATCGCCGCCACTAGGCAAACC
>JBBRIO010000165.1:0-9553 GCA_038220855.1 Bryobacterales bacterium
CGCCAGCCGATGCCCCATCTCCATCCCCCCAAACATCCCCGCCAAAACCAACGCCAGCCACCAATACCGCCGCGACCCCTGCAAGCACCGCGCAAAACCCAACGAAGGCGGCACCGCGCAAACCAACATCCCCACCGTCCCCGCCCACGAATGGTGGCAAGTCGGCTGCCCAAATCCCCCCACCACCATCCCAAAACCACCAAACGCCGTCATGATCAAAAACATGTCCGCATGAACCGGCAGCACCTGCCGAATCTGCCACGCCAGCGCCGCCCCCACCGCCAACAAAACCGCCGCCACCAGCCACTGCGGATCCGCCGGATACTGCAATCCCAGCACCACCACCTGCCCCAAACTAGTCAACCAAAACGCGATCTTCACCCGCCACCTCGATGTTCAAAACGTTCAGCGCCATCAAGATCACCGTAATACTTGAAACCGTCATCAGCAACGCCGCCGTCACCGGATTCAACCATCCCGTCGCCGCCACCGCCATCCCCACCAGGTTATACGTTAACGCCACCGCGATGTTCCGATGCAGCGCCTTCACCGCCTGCCGCGCGATCCGCAGCGTCACCGGCAGCGCCCGCCAATCAGCATTCAAATTCAACAAGCTCGCCACCTCCTGAATCGCCGGCGAAGCCGTCGGCACCGTCATCCCCACATGGCTCGCCGCCATCGCCGGCCCGTCGTTCAGCCCATCGCCCAGGAACAAAACCAACCGCCCCCGCCCGTTCAATTCATCAATCAAAGCCAGCTTCTCTCGCGGGCTCTGCCGCGAATATTGGTCCGCAATCGGTACCAGCGCCGCCCGTTCCGCCCCGTCCCCCGTCGCCAGAACCAACTGCAACCGGTCCGCCGTCAACGAGTCGATCGTCTCGGCCAGCGCCGGTCGCAGCGTCTCGTCCAGATAAACCGTCGCCGCCCGCCGCCCGTCAATCATCACCGCAATCGCGTGACGGCTCACGTCCGCATCCAACGCAATCACTAAGTGGTAAGTAAGTTCCCGATCCACCACCGTCGCCGCCAACCCCCTCCCCGGCAGTAACTTGATCGATTCCAAATGCGCCGGCTCCACCCCGTCCCACAACGGTGCCATCGCCCGCGCGATCGGATGGGCACTCGCCCGCTCCGCCGTCGCCAACAGCCGTAAGAACAAGGACTGCTGCGCCGACCATTCCATCTCCAGATCCAACGCCGCCGCGTAAGCCTCCGGTGCCGACAGCGTCCCCGTCTTATCGAACACCACCGTATCCACCTCCGCTAACCGCTCCAGCGCCTCCCCCGATCGGCATAAAATCCCGGTCTGTCGTAGCCGCGCAATCGCGCTCCACACCGTCAGTGGAGCCGCAAACCCCAGCGCGCAGGGGCACGCAATCACCAGCACCGACATCGCATGGCTCAGTGCCACCGGCCACGGATTCGCCTGCCAATGCCATAAAAACGTGGCTATCGTCGCCGCCGTCACCGTCGGAATAAACCACCGCAACACTCGCTGCGCAAATGCCAGCGTCCGCCCTGGTTGCAGCAATCGGTCCGCAATCAACGCCCTGACTTGCTCAATTTCGCTCCCCGCCGAAGTCGCCGTCGCCTCCATCCAAATCGAAGCGTCCAGCGGAAACGAACCCGCCTTCACCAAGTCCCCCGCCTGCCTCGGCCGCGCAAACGATTCGCCCGTCAAGTTATGGTCTTGCATCAGCGCCGCGCCACGTAAAATCCGTCCATCCGCCGGCACCGGCTCACCCGGCAAAACCTGTATCTGGTCGCCCACCTTCACCGCCACTCTTCCCGCCGGAACCGCTAACTGCGTCAGCACCCGCTGTTGCCCATACCGCCCCACCTCTCGCCCCAGCGAGTAAATCAGCAGCAGTAACCCCGCCACGTCAAAATAGGTCCCTCCAACCCCTTGGAAAAGCGAAAGCAGGCTCGCCGTAAAGCTAGCCGTAATTCCCGCCACAAACAACAACTCCAAACTCATCCGTCGCGCCCGCAATTCGCGCCACGCCGCCACCACAAGCTCTCCCCCCAGCAAAATCGCAATGCCTGCCGAAATGCATCCGGTCGCCGTCTCCAGCGCAAAACGCTCGCCGGCCGTTACCTCGGATCCGTTCACCGCCAGGCCCAAAACCATGGCGTTGACGGCCAGAAACGCCGCTGAGCCCAACCGCCACCATGCGCCTGCCCCGGCGCGGGGATCGAAGCAGGCGCAAAGTTCGGCTCCAGTTGGCATCTTACTGAGTCGGTTGTTTCTTCTTACAGTCGCCGCAACAGTTCTTGCACGGTGCCGCCGGAGCGGGTAAATTCGGTAAAATAGGCAATTTCATTTCGATTCTCCTTTCGCAAATGTAGTTAACGTCTCGGCCGTCCAAACATTTGAGTTGGCCGCAAGTTCGGCCCGAACTTTGGCCACGGTGTCCTTCGTAACCGGCGGAGCCTTATTGCCCCACGTGTTACGAACATAAGTCATCACGGCGGCTAACTCTTCATCGTTGAAATAGCTCCGCCAACCCGGCATTTCGCCGTTGTAAGTGATTCCATTCACGACGAACGGTCCATTGATCCCGTTCACGAGAATCGCCGCCAACCGCCGCTCGTCGCCCGTTACATACTCGCTCGCCACCAGGGGAGGATACGTCCCGCCCACGCCTTTGCCATCCGCTTGATGGCACTGCGAACAGGCGCTGTAAATCTCCTTCCCCAGCAGCATCGGATCGGTCGGCGCCGCCGGCCCCGAAAACGCCGTGTGCGTCGGCTGTTCGTTGTACTCCTGCCCAGACCAACTGCCCGGATTATCGGCGATGTAATAGCCGCCCCAAGCCGTAAAGAAGAAGCACATCAGGATAAACGCCACTGGAGTCGCCGAACTCCCGTCGCGCGGTTCCTCCATCTCGCGAACCGCCTGCTCATGCATCGAGAGCACGCGGTCAGGTAAGTTATCGGAATGAGCGCTCATTGCTTAGCCTCCGGTAATGGAAAAGTCCGGTTCTGCGCCCGCAGATACTCCACTAACTGTTCCCCGCGTGCCGTCGGCACGATGTGCGTGCCCTCGGATTGAAACGCCGGGGGCAGTGCAATTGCTCCAGAAGGAGCCAACTCGCCCGCCTTGATCGTCCGGAAAAGATACTGGAATCGTGGCATGATCGAACCCGCCGAAGTGATTTGCGGGTTATATAGGTGTAAATAGTGCCAATCCCGCGAAGGCTGCCGCGCCCCAATGTTTGCTAGGTCTGGCCCCGTGCGCATCGTCCCTAGCAGAATCGGATACTCGTACATATAGTCCCGCGCCACCGTCCGCCGGTTGCCCCAGTTTCGCCGGATATCTCCGCCGTAGCCCTTGGGCCGCACCTGCTGCGTGTGGCAGTAAAGGCAGCCTTGGTCAACGTATACATCCCGACCCTGCAACGCCATTCCAAAGTAAGGAGCCGGATATTGGCTCCCGTCGCGTGGATTGATTACCGGCTGATGCTCCTGAAACTGCCAGTTCGGAATCAGCACTAACCCGCTCAGTGAAAAGGCGATCGTCAGAAACACGCCGAATATAATGAAGGGTGTTCGGTTCATTATTGAGCCTCCAATTCTGCCTGTTCACGCTTCTCTTGTTCATTGACAAACTCGCGCCACGCCGGCCGGGTCGTCGTAAACAGCGTCGGCCCACTCATCACAAAATGGTGACGCGACAAAATCCGCCAAACCGAAATCGCAAACGCAATGTGCGCAATCGTCATCCCCGCGCCCGATACGCTCCGCATTAACAGATATGGCCTGATGTAAGCGACCGTCTGTAAGAATGGAATGCTGGGGTCGTTCATCATTACCCCCTGCCACCATCCCGCCCAGCAAAGCCCGATCCCGTAAGCCAGCACCCCAATCGAGGATCCCCAAAAGTGCACCTTGATCAGCCGTGCCGAAGACCATTCATTGTTCGTAATCCGCGGGAAAATATAGTACATCGCCCCGAACATAATCATCGAAAAGAAGCCATATAAGCCTAAATGCGCGTGCCCAATTGTATACTGTGTAAAGTGCGTAATCTCCTGATGGCTCCGCAACGCTTCGAGCGAGCCCTGGAAACTAGCCACCGTATACATCACCGATCCAAACACCGTGAATCGTAACGTCGGGCTCGTCTTTAGCATATGGAACACGCCCCGCATCGTCATATGGTGGTTAATCGCCACCGTAATAACCGGGATAAACATCATCATCGATCCCACCACGCCCACCGTAATCGTCCAAGCCGGCAGCGGCCCCCCCGTTAAATGGTGTGTCCCGGCCCAGTTGTAAAATATCGCCAAGGTCCAAAAACCCAGCAGCGACAGATGGTAACTATGCACCGGCTTGCCTGTAACCTTCGGAATCAAGTAGTACGCCGTCGCCACCGCGACCGGAGTCACCCACAGCCCCAGCGCATTATGGCCAAACCACCAGTTCGTAATCGCCTGCGATACACCCTGCACTAAACCAAAGTAAGTGCAAAACATCGCCGTCACGTACAGAATCGGAAGCCACACCGTCGCCGCCAGCAGGTACCACTGCGACACGTAAGTATGCTGACTCTCCTTAGTCAAGTACATTTTTACGTTAGCCGCCAAAACGGCCAGTGCTGGAATCGCAAAGAACGGCGCACAGTAGGCCGGAAATTCCAGGTATTCAATGCTCGACCCGTGCCCCGCCAGCACCGCCATCGCCCCCACGCAAACTCCAACATTCCAAACCATCGCCATCCCGCTCAGCATCAGCGGCCAAGGCAACTTGACGTGGCAAAGTCGAGCCTGTAACCAAAGCAGGCAACCCACCGCCGCCATGCTACTCCACCCAAAAAAAACAATATCCAAATGAACCGGCCGGATCCGGCCAAACGTCAGCCACTCAATATTTCCTAAAAAGTCCGGGTGGTGCAGCTTCACCGAACTGATCATCGCCGCCGCGGAACCCATCAGCAGCCAAAACACCGCGCTCGCAAACCACAACGACACCGGTACCCGGCTCGAATCATCAATCAAAATTCTCGAAATCTGCTCTAATTTCGATTCGCTCGGGCCTTCGGGAAGACTGCTCATCGCTTCGCCCCCGGAAAAAAGTCGGTCTGGCGGCCAATCGGTTCGCCAGCATCAAAAATCGACGCCGCGCCCTGGCGCAAATTGCGGAACTCTCCACGTTTTACCGCCCAGGCCAAGGCCCAGACCGTCATCACGGCTCCCAGCAAAGCCGTAGCCCAAATCAGCATTGAAATGAGGAACATTTAGACTCCTATAAAGAGGATACAGAACTCCGAGAATTGTTACAAGACAAAAAGATCCGATTTAGGAAAGTTTTCCGAGTGCTATCCTCATCCCATGAGAGCGCTTCGAGATTTGGCGGGGATCGGGAGGGCCGCGCTCGGCGATTTCGAGCTTCTAGGCATCAAAAGCATACAGGATCTGGCGCAACAGAACGGCGACCACCTCTTCCTAGAACTCCAGCGCCTAACCGGCACTCGCCAGGACCCCTGCGTCCTCGACGTCTTCCGCTGCGCCATCGCCCAAGCTCAAAACCCCGATCTTCCCCTCGAACAACGAAACTGGTGGTACTGGTCCCGCCTCCGCAAGGCCGGAAAATGCTAGCCGTCCGCCTCTCCGAAGGCCGTGTCCACGTCGAATCCACCCGCGGTCCCCGCCGCCCGAAAGGCCACGCCCTAGTCCGCGTTACCCTTGCCGGCATCTGCAATACCGACCTCGAACTCCTCCGCGGCTACTACGGTTTCGCCGGCCGCCCCGGCCACGAGTTCGTCGGCATCGTCGAAGAAGCCGACACCCCCGCCTGGGTCGGCCGCCGCGTCGTCGGAGAAATCAATCTCGCCTGCGGCCAATGCCCCACTTGCGCCCAGGGTCTCGGCCGCCACTGTCCCACCCGCACCGTCCTCGGCATCGTCAAACACCCCGGCGCCTTCGCCGAATTTCTAACTCTTCCCGAAGAAAACCTCCTCCCCGTCCCCGCCAACCTCCCGGATGACGAAGCCGTCTTCTGCGAACCCGTCGCCGCCGCCTGCGAAATTCAGGAGCAATTGGGCAAGCTGAAGGGCCAACGCGTCGCCGTCCTCGGCGATGGAAAGCTCGGCCTCCTCATCGCCCAAGTCCTCCAAGTCGGCGGGGCCCAGGTCCATCTCTTCGGCCGCCACCCCGAAAAAATCGCCATCGCCGAGCGCCTCGGTGTGAAAGTTGCCGGCTCCGGGCTTTTCGATGTCACCATTGATGCCACCGGTTCCGCCGCCGGCCTAGCCCAAGCCGTCTCGATGACCCGTCCCCGCGGCCGCGTCGTCATGAAGTCCACCGTCGCCGAAAAGGTGCAACTCGACATGGCCCCGGTCATTGTGAACGAGATCAGCCTTATCGGATCCCGCTGTGGCCGTTTCGCTCCGGCCCTCCGCCTGCTAGCCAGCCGAAAGATCGACGTCCGCTCCATGATCGCCGATCGTTTTCCCCTCTCCGCGGCCCCGCAAGCGTTCGAACGCGCCGCCGAGCGCGGCTGTCTAAAGGTCCTGCTGCAACCCTAGTGGGGCATCGGCATTGCCGTCGACGTCTGCCAGTACTGCTCGAACAAACCCTTCATCGCCTCGCCGAACCCACTATGGTCGAACACCACGGCCGTCCACGATGGCCTCGTAATCACCGGGTCGAGCAACGCGAGCAACCCCTTCCGTCCGTCAAACAAAGCCAATTTCAACGGCAGCGAAGGAACCTGATGGACTTCCACCCCCGCCTCGATAAACTCAATCAACCGCCGTCGATGAACGTCGTCCAGCGTCCCCATTTCGACGATCAGCCGGCACCGCACCCCCCGATGCAAAGAGTCCCGCACCATCTGGTCGTCCACCGGGTCGATCGCATACGGTGGGCGCGAAAACTCCAAGTAATCGTGTTGCGCGTCCAGCATCATCCGCCGATACTCCGTCGCCGTCTGTAATGGCTCCGACACAATGCGGAGGAAATCCAGCGTCCCTCGCCCGCCCTGCCCCTCAGAATAGGAAGTGTTCAAGTCCTCGATCAGGTCCGTCGCCTGCCGCGACTGCTCTGACAACTCCGTCTGCATCGCCTGCGCCCGACGCGCAAAATAGCTCGGGATCGACAGCGACGGCTCAACAGCCGAAAACAACTTGGTCTTCTCCTGAACGACCTGGGCAAACCCCTTCTCCACCAACGAGTCGAGAACTTCGTAAATTTTTTGCCGCGGCACATGCGACCGGGCGGCTAGTTCAAGGGCCTTAAATCGGGGGTGACCCACCAGAACTAGATAGGAACGGGCTTCGTAAGCGTTGAGACCAATTTGTTGGAGCCGTTTCCAGAATCGCTGGTATTCTGCATCGGGCAAATCATTCGGCATTAACTCCTAAAGATATCAAAGAATTCAGGTACTCGGATAGGTTTCGTGCATCAATATGGGATATGGAACAGCTTCCCTCCACGCTGGGTGAATTGAAGAAGAGCGACTGGGCCCGGCGATGCTCGCCGGATCGTACGGTAAAGGACGAGTTACGGGAGAATCTGATCGCTAAGATTCGCTCGGGCGAACGGCTCTTTCCCGGCGTCGTCGGCTACGAGGATACGGTCGTCCCCCAAGTCATCAACGCCGTCCTGGCCAAACACAACTTCATCCTTCTCGGCACCCGCGGCCAAGCTAAAACCAAGCTGATCCGCATGCTCACGACCCTCCTTGACGAGCAGATGCCCTACGTCGCCGGCTCCGAAATCCGCGACAATCCCCTCGCCCCGCTTTCGATGCAAGCCAAGGAGCAGATCGCCGCGCTTGGCGACGAAACCCCCATCGCCTGGATGCACCGCGACGCTCGTTACGTGGAGAAACTAGCCACCCCCGACGTCACGATCGCCGACATGATTGGCGACATCGACCCCATTAAAGCCGCTAAACAAGGCCGCGAGATCGGCAGCGAACTCACCGTCCATTACGGTCTCCTCCCCCGCGCCAACCGCGGCATCTTCGCCATCAACGAACTCCCCGATCTCGCCGGCAAAATCCAGGTCGGCCTCTTCAACATCATGCAGGAAGGCGATATCCAGATCAAAGGTTATCCCGTCCGCCTGCCGCTCGATATCGTCCTCGTCTTCACCGCGAATCCCGATGACTACACCGCCCGCGGCAAAATCATCACCCCGCTCAAGGACCGCATCGGCAGCGAGATCCGGACTCACTACCCCCATACTCTCGACCATGGCATCGCGATCACCCAGCAGGAAGCCTGGACAAAACGAACCGGTGGCATCGCTATTACCGTTCCGAAATATATCCGCGAGGTCGTCGAGGCCATCGCCTTCATCGCCCGCGAGGATAAAAAGATAGATAAGCGCTCCGGCGTCTCGCAGCGTCTCCCCATCTCGGTGATGGAGTCCGTCGTTTCGAACGCCGAACGCCGCGCCCTCGTGGCCATGGAAGTGGACACGGTACCGCGCGTCGTCGACCTCTACGCGGCCCTACCCTCCATGACCGGTAAAATCGAACTCGAGTACGAAGGCGAGTTGAAGGGCGGCGAAGCGGTGGCCCGGGAACTGATCAAGGCCGCCGTCGGTCGCGTCTTCACCCAGTATTTCGATGGCGTGAACGTCGGCATGATCGTCAAGTACTTCGAGCGCGGCGGCGCCCTCAAGCTCGATGAAGCCACCTCCTCCTCCGACATGATCACCCAGATGATGCCCGTCGACGGTCTGTTCGACAAGATCGCTCCCCTCGGCATCGGGGTCGGCGAATCCGACGCCATGCGCGCCGCCGCCGCTGAGTTCGTCCTCGAAGGCCTCTACGCCCACCGGCGCATCAGCCGCAGCGAAGAACTCGGTTTCACGGGCGAAGACCGTCGCGGTCGCCAGGAAGAGACTACCGAAGATAACCCCCAGCCGCGCAAGCGGCGGCAGCAGTTCAACTAACCCATGCGCTCCATACGGTATTCGAAATTCACCGAAGAGGACTACGGCTTAACGGCCGAGGACCTCATGAAGGCCCTCTCGGAGTTTTTCCTCCAGAGCGGGTTTGAGGATCCGTATGGAGTTCCCCCGTACGACTTACGCGAAGCCATCCGCCAAGCGCTCTTGAGCGGCGACTTAATCCCGCCCGAAGAGCTGGAAAAATTATCCGAAGAGCAGTTCGAAGACTTGGTCGACCGGTTGCTCGAAAAGTTACAAACGGAAGGCTACGTCACCGCTCCGCCCCAAGGTCCAGGGAAAGAGGGCGAGCAGCAGGAAGTCAAAATCGAGGCGACCGACAAAGCCCTCGACTTCCTTGGCTACAAAACGCTGAAGGATCTCATGGGATCGCTTGGCAAGGCGAGTTTCGGGGCCCACGACACCCGCGAACTATCCACCGGCGTCGAGACCAGCGGATCGTCCAAGCTCTACGAGTTCGGCGACACCATGAACCTCGACGTGAACACGACGCTCTTCCACGCCATGCAGCGCGAGGGCGTCCAGGTCCCTCTCAACCTCGAGTACGAAGACCTCCACGTTCACCAGAGCGAGTACCAAAGCTCCTGCGCCACGGTGCTGATGCTCGACTGTTCGCACTCCATGAT
>JBBRIO010000166.1:0-9546 GCA_038220855.1 Bryobacterales bacterium
GTCGTTGAGCGCCTACGGCTCCGCTTCCATACCGGCCTGAACCTTTTGACCGGAGAAACCGGCAGCGGCAAGTCGATCATCGTCGATTCGCTCGGCCTTCTGTTCGGCGGGCGGGCTTCGGCCGACGTGGTTCGAACCGGCACCGAACGCGCCCGCATCTCCGGCGTCTTCTCGGTGCCCCAAGCGCCCGCCTTCCGGGCCCTGCTCGAAGAAGCCGGCATCACCCTCGAAGACGACGAACTCATCGTGGAACGCGAGATCATGGCCTCCGGCAAGTCCCGCGCCTTGCTCGCCAACCGTCCGGCCACGGCGACGCTGCTGAAATCGCTCGCCCCCTGGCTCGGCGACATTCACGGCCAAAACGAGCAGCAGCGTCTTCATTCGCCCGAATCCCAGCGCGAGATGATCGATACCTTTGGCGCCACCTTTCGACTCCTCGAACAGGTCGGCGGCCTCTATGACGCCTGGCGGGCTTGCAGTCGAGAACTCGAAGACCTCGACCGCACCGAGCAAGAGCAGCTTCGCCTAGCCGACCTCTGGAGCTTCCAGCGCAAAGAGATTGAAGAAGTCGACCCCCAGCCCGCCGAAGACAACAACCTAATCGACGAAAAACGGGTGCTTCAGAACGTCACCCGTCTCACCGAACACGCCGAAACCGCCTTCACCGCCCTCTACGACGCCCCCGACTCCGCGGTCGCCCAAGCCCGCATCGCCGCCAAACGAGTCCTGGAACTCGTCCGCATCGACCCCAGCCTCCAGGAGGTCGCCGACCTCCTCAAGCCCGCCATCATCGGCCTGGAAGAGGCCGGCCTCACCCTCCGCGACTATCTCGGCAAGCTCCACGCCGATCCCCAGCGCCTCGACGAAGTCGAAACCCGTCTCGCCGCTATCGACCGCCTCCGCCGCAAGTACGGCGCGACCATTGAAGAGATCCGCGCGTTCCTCGCCCAGCTCATGGGGAAAATGTTGACCGTTGAACAGGCGGGCGAAAAGCGAACCGAGATCGAGGCGCGGCGCCAGAAGCTGGCCGCAGAGTTCATCGCCGTCGCCGCCCTGTTAACCGCGGCCCGGAAGGACGCCGCGAAGAAGCTGGAAAAACGCGTCGAAAAAGAGCTCGCCGCGCTGGCCATGGCCGGAACCCGGTTCCGCGTTGCCCTCTCGCCCGCGCCGTGGTCTACCGCGGGCGCCGACGCCGTCCGTTTCCTGGTCTCCGCCAACCTTGGCGAGGAACCCCGCGAACTCGACAAGGTTGCCTCCGGCGGCGAGGTATCGCGTATCGCCCTCGCCATCAAAACCTGTATCGAAGGGGAACGCCCCGGCGCGACCCACCATCTGCTCGTTTTCGACGAAGTCGACGCCGGCATCGGCGGCGAGGCCGCTGAAGCCGTCGGCCGCCGTCTCAAAGCCCTGAGCCGGTCGCATCAGGTGCTTTGCGTCACCCATCAGGCGAACATCGCCTCCTTTGCTGACCACCACTATCGCGTGGAAAAACGCGAGTCGAACGGGCGAACCGTTGCCGCGGTCACCGAGCTCCTCGGCGAAGAGCGAACCCGCGAAATCGGCCGTATGCTCTCCGGCCAACGGCTCACGCCAGAAGCCCTGCGCCACGCCGAGCAGCTCATTGAGGCCGGCCACCTCGCCTAAGGTAAATCGGGCATTTACACCCGGCTTCGCCCTCGCTTTCCCTTCCAATCCCGGCCAATCCGCCTAAAGGTTTCTTCTGATTTTGCCGATAGCCCCCTGTGCAAGAGGCTTCCGCAACCAATCGCCGTCGTTTAAAGCGACAGGTCTGGAACGACAAGAAACGGATTCAGCTTTGGGTCGAACGAGAAGAGGACGCTTGGCAGCGGGTGCCGGGCGAAATTGAAAACGGTTCTGAGTTCGGGTTTGGCATGATCATTAACCGAGCCATCGCCCCCGGCCAGCGCGTACTGGTCGATGGAGCCCCCTTTGCCGCCGCTCAGGGTGGCCGCGCCAAGGGCCATATCATCTGGTGCGAGACGCTGCCCGAAGCCCGCTTCCGCGTCGGCGTCGCAATGGAGCCAATCGCCTCCACCGTGAAAGAAGGTAAGGCCGATTTCTGCGATTTCTACGCTCTCCTGGAAGTCCACTCCGAAGCCAGCCTCGACACCATTCATCGGATCTATCGCATCCTGGCCCAACGATTCCACCCGGACAACGCGACCACGGGCAACGAAGAACATTTCAAGCTGCTCGCCACCGCCTACAGAGTTCTGTCCAACCCCGATCTCCGCGCTCAATATGACGCCTACTATCGGCAACGCATCGGGCAACAATGGAAAATTTTCGATCCGAAAACAGCGCTGGCGGGCATCGCCGGGGAGCGCAAGAAACGGAACGGAGCCCTCGCGGCCCTCTACGTTAAGCGCGTCCAACTCCCCCATTCCCCTGAAATGGCGATCCCGGAACTCGAAGAGCTGCTCGGCGTCCCACGCGAGCATCTCGAGTTTACGTTGTGGTTTATCCGCGAGCAGGGCTGGGCCACTCGGTCCGACAGCGGCAAACTCACGATCACTGCCAAGGGCGTCCTCTACGCGGAGGAGACAGGTGCCTGGCAAGCACCCGGTGCCTACGAGCAGCACCTGCTCGAAGGCATTCACCCCGTCTAATCGCGATCGTCCGAGCTAACCAAATCACTCTCAAACGCCCTCATCAACACCGCGAGCGGGGCGAGGCCACCCGTCCAGACCGCGGCTTACCGTCGGCTAGAATCCTTGCACTCGAATCCAGCGTTGGTTCTGCTGGAGGACGACCGCGCAAGGCGGCAAGTTATGAAGGATCAGCGGCCGCCAGGTTCCGCGCTTGGCCAAGCGGCGCGGGTCATCCCTTGAGATTCTCAGCAGCGCACAGGCCGCGTAGGTGCGGCTCGGGCGGCCGAGGAACTCGCCCATCCCGCCATGCCGAAGCGTGTCCGTCGTGCGCGGTTCCTCCAAGTTCCGCACCCGTTGGACGGGACCAAACGAAGAGGAACTCTTCGCGGTTTTTGTTGAAATCGAGCCGCTCATCCCATACTTGAGCTCTCTTCTTATCAATAACGTGCGGGTACATTATGAGAAAGCGCACAGGCCGCGAAGGCACGGCTCGATCGGGCGTGGAACTAGCCCATCCGGCCATGCCGGAGCGCCCGGCCCGCCCATTGTGCGCGAGTTTCTCAGAGGTAATTTCAGACTCTAGTCGTCATCGTCCGAACTAACAAAATTGCTTTCAAACGCCATCGTCAACACCTCCTCATTCAGGACGAACGGACGGCGCTCAAAACGCAGTATGTCGATCGCATGCGACAACACATCCCGCGGATGACAGCGTCGACGCGGCTTACCCGACCGGCGGTAGTGCCGCTCCAGGAACCGGTCCACCAGCTCCGGCGAGCAATCCAACTCCTGGCTCCTGGCGTAGTTGATGAAGATGGAGGCGAACTCCTGCTCGCTCGGCGAGCGCATCAGCATCTTATACTGAATCCGGCGCAGAAACGCTTCATCCCCTAACTGGTCCGGCTTTAGATTCGTCGAGAACACCAAAAAACACTCGAACGGCGTCGTCATCTTCGCGCCATTTTGAAACGTCAAATAATCCACCCGGCGTTCCATCGGTACAATCCAGCGGTTCAAAACCTCGGCCGGGGTCACCCGCTGCCGGCCGAAGTCGTCAATCAGGTAGATGCCATTGTTGGCCTTCAACTGCAACGGTGCATCGTAGAACTTGGCGTCGTTGTTGTAGCTCAAGTCCAACATCTCGGGGGCCAATTCGCCGCCCGTGACTATGAATGGCCGCCGGCATTTGAACCACCGGTTATCAAAAGTCGCCGTTGTCGTAAACGCCGAGATCGCTGCCGGGGCCTCTTCCACCGCATGATGATAAACAGGGTCATACATTTGTATGATCATCCCCTGCGCTTCCAACGCATACGGCACGTAAATGTAGCTCTGATCAACGTTGAACAGCGCCTCCGCCAAATACGTTTTCCCATTCCCCGGCTGCCCGTAAATCAAGAACGATTTGCCCGAGTTCACCGCCGGACCAAGCTGGTTCAGCAACTCTGGCGTAATCACCATGTGCTTATAAGCACCCTTCAGCGCGTCCATGGTGAGCCATCCGTTGTTCTGCTTCTGTCGCCGAACCATGTCGACGTACTGAAACAGCGGCACCGGAACCCGTCCGGAATAGGCGTTTGTTGCCACATATTCCTTGGCCAAGTCCCGCCCGGCTTCAGTCAGCACGAAGCGCGACGAAATCGTGCCCATGCCGAGCGAACTCCGCACCGCTAACTGATGGTCCCGTTTGAACCCGGCCAGCAGCGGGTCGATCAGGCTAAATTCCAGCCCCAGATGCTGGGCCAACTCCCGCCCCACCATTTCGCCTTTATAATAAAGCGCTTTCAAAATCAATTGCTCGATCATTGTCGCCGGAATGCCGGTGTGCTCGATAAGCTCCGGAACCGGCGGCATCAATTCCTGTGGCTCCGTCATGTGGTCGAAATCGAGAAACGAGGAGAGACTGCTTATATCAGAAATAGGCATTTAGGGTCTTCGGTATGGTTATTCATCGGCCAACTTGGCGAAAACCTGAGTAGGGAGATACCATGAGTCTTCAGGGAAAATACCTTATGTCCACCACCCGTCGTACCTTCCTTCAGACCGCCGGCGCCACCTCCGTACTCGCCGCCGCACCCGCCGCCGCCGCACCCAAGGGCCCCAATGACAAGATCAATTTCGCCTGCATCGGCTTCGGCATCATGGGCCAAGGCGACGTAGCCACCGCCGTCACCGTCCCCGGCACCAAACTCGTCGCCGTCGCCGACATCTATCAAGGTCGACTCGATCTCGCCAAAGAACGCTACGGCAAAGACATTTTCACCACCCGCGACTATCGCGAAATCCTCGCCCGTCCCGACATCGATGCCGTCATCGTCGCCACCCCCGACCACTGGCACCAACAGCAAGCCATCGACGCCATGAAGGCCGGAAAAGACGTCTACTGCCAGAAACCCATGGTCCACAAGGTCGAACAAGGCGCCGCCATCATCCAAGCCGCCAAAGAGACCGGTCGCATCCTCCAAGTCGGCAGCCAACGCGCCAGTTCCATCCTCTATGCCAAGGCTCGCGACCTCGTCAAACAGGGAGTCCTCGGCGAAGTCCGCATGGTCGAAGCTTTTTGGGATCGCAACTCCTCCCAAGGTGCCTGGCAATACTCCATTCCGCCCGATGCCTCCACTACCACCGTCGACTGGGACCGGTTCCTCGGCACCGCCCCCAAGCGGCCCTTTGAACCCGTCCGCCTGTTCCGCTGGCGCAACTATCAGGATTACGGCACCGGAGTCGCCGGCGACCTCTTCGTCCACTTATTCACCGGCATCCACTACGTCATGGATTCGAACGGCCCGAACCGCGTCATGACCACCGGCGGCCTCTACCACTGGAAGGACGGCCGCGATGTTCCCGATTTGATGATGGGCATCTACGACTACCCGCAAACCGCCACCCATCCGGAGTTCAACCTCAGCCTACGCCTCAACTTCCTCGCCGGCGGCGGCGATAGCAGCGGCTTCCGCTTCATCGGCTCAGAGGGCGTCCTCGACCTCGCCGTCGGCGGAGCGCTCGTGCTTAAACGCAAACCGAAAGAAGTCGAACCCGGCACCACCGCCGGAACCTTTTCGAAATCCACCGCCGACCGGATCTTGAAGGACTATCGCGAAAAGTACCCCGCCCAGCCCGCCAGCGCCGACGGCATGCGCGCCAACACCGAACAGCGTTGGGTGCTACCCCCCGGTTACACCGAACAGTACGCTCACCATGCCAACTTCTTCGAACACCTCCGCTCCCGCCAACCCGTGATTGAGGACCCAACCTTCGGCCTCCGCGCCGCCGGCCCCGCGCTGCTTTCGAACGTCAGCTATTTCACTAAAAAAACTGTAAACTGGGACCCCGAGAAGATGGTCGTCAAGGCCTAATCCTTCCCTCGGTAGGAGGTCGCTATGCTGTGGTGGATTTGGCTAGTCGCTGGTCTCGCCCTGATGCTCGGAGAGCTACTCACTCCCGGCGGGTTCTATCTCCTGTTTTTCGGGATCGGAGCCATCGCCAGCGCCCTCGCGGCCGCGCTGGGCCTCGCCGACCTCACCGCCCAAACTCTCCTTTTCCTCGGCGTCTCCCTCGGGGCCCTCGCCCTCTTCCGTCGCCCCCTGCTCGCTCGCCTTGCCAACGCAACGCCCCCACCCCAGCAAGCGCTCACCGGCGAAATCGCCGTCCCCATGCAGCTGATCCCGGCCCACGCCGTCGGCCAAGCCGAACTGCGCGGCACGGTATGGTCAGCGCGCAACCTCGCCGACCGCCCGTTGCTCACCGGAGAACGCTGCCGCGTCGAACGCACCGAAGGATTAACGATATACTTGCGCCCGGAGAACTAATCCCATGGTTGAACTGCTCGTCCTCGCTTTCCTCTTCCTGCTGATCATCATCATGGTGGCCAAAACCGCCATCGTCGTACCCCAGCAAAGCGCCTTCGTCGTCGAACGACTCGGTGCCTATAGCGGGACCATTAGCGCCGGCTTCCACATCCTCATCCCCTTCCTCGACGTCATCCGCTACAAGCACTCGCTCAAAGAGCAGTCCATCGACATCCCCGAACAGGTCTGCATCACCCGCGACAACGTCCAGGTCGCCGTCGACGGCGTCCTTTACCTCAAGGTCCTCAATGCCGAACGCGCCTCCTACGGCATCTCCGACTACCAGTTCGCCATCATCCAACTCGCACAAACGACCCTCCGCAGCGAGGTCGGCAAAATCGAACTCGACCGCACTTTCGAAGAACGAACCAACATCAACATCTCAGTCGTCAGCGAACTCGACAAAGCCTCCGAACCCTGGGGAGTCAAAGTCCTCCGCTACGAAATCAAAAACATTACCCCGCCTTCCGACATTCTCGCCGCCATGGAAAAGCAGATGCGCGCCGAACGCGAAAAACGCGCCGTCATCTTGAACTCGGAAGGCGTCCGCGACTCCGCCATCAACCTCGCCGAGGGCGAAAAGCAGAAAGTCATCAAGGCTTCCGAAGCCGACAAGCAAAAACAGATCAACGAAGCCGAAGGCCAAGCCAACGCCATTCTGACGATTGCCGAAGCCTCCGCCACCAGCATCCGCCAAGTCGGCCTCGCCATTCAGGATCCCGGCGGCCGCGAAGCGGTCCAGCTCCGCGTCGCCGAACAGTACGTCAACAGCTTCGCTGCGCTCGCTCAACGATCGAACACGATGATCGTACCCGCCAACGTCTCCGACATCGCCGGCATGATCGGCACCGCCATGAGCGTCTTTCAATCGGCGCAGCGGGGAAGCGGCCCTCCACCCCCGCCGCCCCGAGTCTAGCTCCGTTTAGGCAAACGCCTTCCGAAGCAGATCGTAGCTCTTCTGCACCGCGCCCAACGGGTCGGCCTTGCCTTCCATCTCCAACGAGACCCAGCCCTTAAATCCGGCACCCCTCAGGATCTTCGCAATCCGCGGATAGTCCAGATCCAGCGTGTACCACTCGCCGCCGCCGTAGTAGGTCTTCGCCTGTACGATCGTCGCCTGCGGAGCCAACTTCGCGATCCCGGCGTACGGATCCCCAGGATAGTTCCCCGTGTCCACGTTGATGCCCAACCACGGAGACCCCACGGCCTTGTGGATCTTCAGCAGCGTATCGACGTTCGTCGTCAGCCCCCAATGGTTCTCCAGGGCCAGCGTGATTCCTTCCCGCTCGCAAATCGGAAGGCACTTCTTAATCGAGTCAACGCACCAATCAATCGCGTTCTGCTCGGTATAGCCCGGCAGCGCCGGCTCATCGCCCTTTACCTTCATCAAATCTTCGAACAATTTGATCGTCTTCCACCGTCCGGAATTAAGCCGCACAGCTGGAATTCCCAACCGCGCCGCCAACTCCACACACTTCACGGTATGCGCAATCATCTTGTCGCGTTCCACGGCTTCGGGGAACACAAAATCCTGGTGAATCGATAACATCGGCAAGGCCAAGCCCCGTTCAAAGGCCATACGTTTCAGCTTGGTAACGTAGGCTGGGGACTCGTCCTTCATCTGCCGATGGAGAATTTCAACGCCGTCGAATCCAATCGCGGCAGCGTGTTCGATCACCTTCTCAATCGGGTATTGTTCCGTTTTGAAATGCCAAAACGAATACGTCGAAACCGCTAAAGGTTGCCGCCGAACTGGGCTAGCGGATTGCGCCGGAGCTGCCGATAGAAGGGATAGCGGGCCTGCGGCCAGTACTGCACGTCGAGTAGTTGTCATAAGAGAACCTGCTAAGCTGAAGGAAATTCCAATCTTGATTTATGATCACACAGGCTCCTGGGGCCACCCCCATCAACCGCTTTGAAAAAGTTAATTGGATAACCACCACCTTTTTCGGCATTTTCCACGTCGGTGCACTCGCTGCGCCGTTCTTTTTCGAATGGCGTTCTCTCGCCGTCGCTCTCATACTGTACTGGATCACCATCGGCTGGGGGATCGGCATGGGCTACCATCGCCTCCACACTCACCGCGCCTACACCGTGCCGAAATGGATCGAACATCTGTTCGCCGTTTGCGGAACGCTGACCATGGAAGGCGGCCCCATTTTCTGGGTGGCCACGCACCGGATCCATCATCAACACTCCGACCAGGAAGGCGACCCGCACACCCCTCGCCACGGCGCCTGGTGGGCCCACATGGGCTGGATTCTGTTCGGCGAAGCCAAGCACAACCAGACCAAAGCCATGATGAAGTATACGCCGGATCTGGCCAAAGATTCGTTCTACCTCTGGCTCAACTCCTACCACTGGGTGCCGATAATCATCCTCTCCGCCATCCTGTTCCTCTGGGGCGGCTGGTCGATGTTCCTCTGGGCCACCTGCGTTCGCGTCGTCGCCGGCCTCCACTCCACGTGGCTCGTCAATTCGGCTACCCACCTCTGGGGTGCGCGCCGCTTCAACATCCGCGATGACTCCCGCAACAGTTGGTGGGTCGCCATCCTCACCTTCGGCGAAGGCTGGCACAACAACCATCACGCCCATCCCAACTCCGCCCGTCACGGCCTGGCTTGGTATGAATACGATCAAACGTGGATCCAAATCCGCTTCCTCGAAATGATCGGCGTCGCAAAAAACGTCAAAACCGCTTCCGTCGATACCCCTTCCGCCATGGAACGTAAGGTCGCCTAACTAGCACTCTCGTGCGGCTTGCGACATAATCAACGCAAGCCGCATGAGATTCAGTTTTTGTATCCTATGGGCCGCGCCTCTCCTGGCGCAGCCGCTCGAATTCAACCGCGACATTCGACCCATCCTGTCCGACCGCTGTTGGACCTGCCACGGTTCCGACGCCGCCGCCAAAGGCATTCGTCTCCGTCTCGACCAACCCACCTCCGTCGCCGCCGCCCGCCACCTCATCGTCGAACGCATCTCCACCCCCAACAAAATCAAGCGCATGCCCCCGGCGCACACCGGTGCCGCGCTCTCCCCCACCGAAGTCACCACGCTTACCAAATGGGCCGACGCCGGAGCCC
>JBBRIO010000167.1:0-9517 GCA_038220855.1 Bryobacterales bacterium
ACAACCCCGCCGCCAATCGCGACGGTGGAAACTTCGGTGTAATCACCGGTACGGTGCTCAACAGCGAACGCCAAGTTCGCTTCGGTCTCCGGTTCCAGTTCTAACCGTAACCATAACCAACAGCGAAGGGGCGCCGGCCAACCAGCCAGCGCCCCTTTTCTTTTTGTCACAATAGAATCACATGCGCCTCGCGCTCGCTCTCCTCACGGCCTCCCTCCTCGCCCAAACCCCCGAACAGCTCCGCCTCAGTCAACAAGGCAAGGACTACCTGGCTGCCGGGCAGTTCGAAGCCGCCATCCCCATCTACGACCAACTCGTCAAAGCCCTCCCCGCCAACCCCGGCCTCAAACTCAATCTCGGCATCGCCCTCCACATGGCCGGCCGCGACCCCGAAGCCATCTCCGTCCTCGAACCCGTCTCCAAACATCTCCCCCAAGCCTTCCCCGCCTTCGCCCTCCTCGGCGCCTCCTACCTGCGCCTCGGCCAACCCGCCAAAGCAGTCGCCCCCCTCGAACGCGCCGTGCAACTCGGTCCCGAAGATCCCCAAGCCCGCCGCATCCTCGCCGACGCCCTCCTCATGCTAAGCCGCTTCGCTCCCGCCCGCCTCCACCTCGAAAAACTATCGACCCTAACCCCCAACGAACCCGCCATCTGGTTCGGCCTCGGCCGCGTCAACGAAGAACTCTCCCGTTCCTCCTTCGAACAGCTCAAACGCACCGCCCCCGAATCCCCGGCCATGCTCTATCTCCTCGCCGAAACCCGCGAAAAGCAAGGCCGCAAAGCCTCCGCCGAAGCCCTCTACGCCAAAGCAAAAGCCCTCTCCCCCAAGCCCCCCGCCTGCCCCTCACTGTACTGCACGATCCGCGCTTACGACGCCAAAGCCCGCGACTCCTTCTCCAAACTCGCCACCCTCGGCGACTCCGTCGAACTCCGCCAAACCCGCGCCGAAATCCTAACGAGTCAAAACAAACACGCCGAAGCCGCCGCCGAATGGCGCGCCGCCCTCAAAATCGCCGCCGGTCGCCCCGACCTCGAACAAGGCCTCGCCACCTCCCTTTACGCCGCCCAGCAATTTGACGAAGCCGAAGCCCTCCTCAGACATCTCGTCAAAGGCGAACCCGGCAACCCCGAACTCCAGTTTCTCCTCGGCGATTGCCTCCTCCAAAAAGGCGACGCCGAAGCCGCCCTCCCGTCGCTCCGAAGGGCTTACAACCTGAACCCCAAATTTCCCCCCGCCCGCTCCACCCTCGGCCGCGCCCTCCTCGCCGCCGGTAAAGCCGCCGACGCTATCCCCCACCTCGAAGCCGCCCTCCCGTTCGACGACGACGGATCCACCCATTTCCAACTCAGCCGGGCCTACTCTGCCACCGGCCAAACCGCCAAGGCCGAAGCCGCCGCCAAACGCTCGCAGGAACTCCGCCCATGAAACTGCTCCTCTTCCTCCTCGCTCTCCCCGTTGCCGCCCAAACCGTCCCCGAAGCCCTCGCCTTCCTCGAAAAGGCCGAAAAAGAACTCCTCACGGCCTCTAATTACGCTAACCGCGCCAGTTGGCTCCAGTCCACCTATATAAATGAGGACTCCGAAACCCAGGCCGCCCTCGCCAACGAAAAATACATCAAAACCGTCCTCGCCCTCTCCCGCCAAGCCACCCGCTTCGACAAACTCACCCTCCCCGCCGATGCCGCCCGCAAAATGCGGTTGATCAAACTCAACCTCACCATGGCCACCCCCGCCAATGACGCCGAAAGCTCCGAACTAACGAAGCTCACCGCCCGCATGGAGTCCACCTACGGCTCCGGTAAATACTGCCGCGATGCCGCCACCGATAAGGGAAAATGCCTCGATCTCGTCCAAATCTCCAATATTATGGCGTCGAGCCGCGACCCCAAGGAACTCGCCGACGTCTGGCAAGGCTGGCACCGACTCGGTCAGCCCATGCGCAAGGAGTATTCCCGCTTCGTCGAACTCGCCAATAAAGGCGCTCGCGAAATCGGCTTCAAGGATTCCGGCGCCATGTGGCGCTCCAAGTACGATCTTCCCCCCGACGATTTCGCTAAGGAAGTCGACCGCCTCTGGGCGCAGATCCGCCCCCTCTATCTCTCGCTCCACGCCTACGCCCGCTCGAAGCTCCGCGAGAAATACGGTCCAGATATCGTCCCCGCCACCGGTCCCATCCCCGCCCACCTGCTCGGGAATATGTGGGGCCAAAGCTGGGAAAACATCTACGATATCCTCGCCCCGCCTAACACCACCAAGGCCTACGACCTCTCGAAGATCCTTAAGGAGAAGAAGGTCGACGAACTCGAAATGGTCCGCTACGGCGAGCGCTTCTTCAGCTCCCTCGGCTTCGCCCCCCTGCCCAAAACCTTCTGGCAGCGCAGCCTTTTCGTCAAGCCCGGCGACCGCGAAGTAGTCTGCCACGCCAGCGCCTGGGACGTCGACAACGACGAAGACCTCCGCATCAAAATGTGCATCCAGATCTCGGAGGAAGAATTCGCCGTCATCCATCACGAACTCGGCCACAACTACTATCAGCGGGCCTACAACAAGAAGCCCTACCTCTTCCGCGACTCCGCCAACGACGGGTTCCACGAAGCCGTCGGCGACACGATCGCCCTCTCGATTACCCCCGAGTACCTCGTCCAAATCGGCCTCCTCGACAAGGCCACCGATCCCTCCGGCGACATCGGCCTCTTGATGAAGCAAGCCCTCGCCAAAATCGCGTTTCTGCCGTTCGGCCTCATGATCGACCAATGGCGTTGGAAGGTCTTCTCCGGCGAAATCACCCCCGCCCAATACAACCAAAAGTGGTGGGAGCTCCGCCGCAAGTATCAGGGCATCGACGCCCCCGGCCGCGGCGAAGAAGCCTTTGACCCTTTCGGCAAATACCACGTCGCCGCCAACGTCCCCTACACCCGCTACTTCCTCGCTCACGTTCTCCAGTTCCAATTCCATCGGGCGCTTGCCCAAACCGCGGGCTGCACCGGCCCCCTCCACCGCTGTTCCATCTACAATTCGAAGGAGGCCGGCACCAAGCTGAACAACATGCTCGAAATGGGTCTCAGTAAGCCCTGGCCGGACGCTCTCCAAGCCATCACCGGCAAGCGCGAAATGGACGCGACCGCCGTCCTGGACTACTTCGCCCCGCTTCAGAAGTGGCTGGACGAACAAAATAAAGGAAAAACGCTCGGCTGGTAAATCACTTTCGTAAGGTAACGCGGACCACTTGACCAGGCTGAGCGAAATCCACGCTACTAAGAATGGCGGCAAGGTTCATCCGCAGTCGAACCATATTGTTTGTCGGCAGAATCACAATCGCAATGGTTCGCCCTTGTAAGTTCTGCTGGTAGGGCAAACTCTGATCGCACGTCAGCAGGACCTCAAACCCGGCCTTCTCGGCTTCATTCATCAGCACCCCGTTTGATTTCGCTTCCCATCCGCGAGCGCTCGCCAACTCTATTTCATGTCCCAAGAATCGCCTGGCCAGTCCAACCGGGACATTGTGATCGAACAAAATCCTCACGCTGCTTTGACCGGTTCTCGCAACGATGCCCGCGCAAACGCCAACACCGCATGGACCAGCTCCGGCTTCAAATCCGGAAACCATTCGAGAAACTCGTCTACTGACGCACCCAAATCGAGATTCTCGAACAACGATTCCACCGAGATTCGTGTTCCTACAAAACACCACACTCCACCCATTTTCTCGGGGTTCCTATCAACCGCCGGACATTGTGACCAATCCATGCCCCAATTATACGCCTCCCTCATTCATGTCAAACTGAATCTAGAGTCTTAACGCCACTGTCATACATCTCTATTTCCATAGAGTTGGTCATGATCAAGGTCATGCTTCTCGGGAGTTCTTTCTATGCGTCTCGCCCCTCTTGCTACCCTCCTCCTCGCCGTGGTGCCTTCCGCCTTCGGCCAAGCCTCCGCCATCAACGGTCAAATCCTCGGCGTCATCACTGACCCCGCCGGTGCCGCCGTCGCCAGCGCCAAGGTAAAAGTTACGAACCTTGCTACCGGCTTTAGCCTCTCTGCTGACACCACCTCCAGCGGCATATACCGCTTCAACGTCCTCCCCCTCGGCACCTACCAACTGGTAGTCGACGCCCCCGGCTTCGCCCCCACGCGCCAAACCAACATCATCCTCACCGCAGGCTCCACTGCCACCATCGATATCGCCCTCCAACTAAAGGGCGTCGCCACCGAAGTCGTCATCACCGCCTCCAACTCGGTCATTGACCCCAGCCGCACAGAACAAGGTTCCAGCCTCTCCTTCAACGCCATCTCCAACCTCCCCCTCGTCTCCCGAAATCCCTTCAACTTCATCCTCCAGCAGCCCAACGTCTCCGGCCGCGCCAACACCGAATTCGGTGTCCCCCGGAAACTCAATGCCAACGGCTTTAACGGCCGCATCAACTACCAACTCGACGGCGCAAACAATGTCCAATCCGACCGCGCAGGCATCCGGCTCATGCCCGTCTCGAACACCTGGGTCCAGGAAGTCCAGCAGGTCTCGAACGGCTTCGCCCCGGAATTCGGCAACACCGTCGGCACCGTCTTCAATACGATCACCCGCTCCGGCACGAACGACCTCCACGGCGATGCCTCTTTCATCTGGCGCCGCACCCCCTACAGCGCCCGCCCCGCCCTCTTGAGCGCCACCGCCCCCACCCCACAAGTCAACGTCAACGCCTACAACGGCAGCGCCGGCGGCACCCTGAAAAAGGACAAAATCTTCATTTTCGGCGCCTACGAACGAGTCAAGCGCGACCTGCCCAACATCGTCTCCGTTTCCCCCGCCACCGTCGCCACCCTCGGCCTCCCCGCTAGCTACTCCGACGCCATCCCCTTCCGCCAGGACGTTATGTTCTTCATGACCAAGCTCGACTGGCAGCTCAACGACTCGAACCGCCTCGCCGTCCGCTACAACGGTCACCGCAACAACTCGCCCTACAACAACGGCGGCGGACTCACCCTCGTCGACCGTACCTACAACTTCGTCGACCGCTCCCACGCCGGAGCCATCCAACTCGTCTCCGTCGTTTCGCCTAAAGCGGTTAACGAACTCCGCGTCCAGATTCCCAACCGCGCGCAGGAGCAGCAGCGCTTCGAAGCCACCGGTACCGGACCTGCCATCACCATCCCCGGCGTCGCCCTCTTCGGCAACTCCCTCGCTGTAGGTTTCAACTACCAGGAGACCACCCCGGAAGTCACTGAAAATTTCTCCTATAACCTCGACCAACACGCGCTGAAATTCGGTGGCGCCGTACGCTCCATTCGCGACACGCAGATCCAGAACACCAGCGCCAACTATACCTTCCCTTCCATCGCCGCCTTCCTGGCCGCCAAGAGCGGCGCAGCCCCCCGCGGTTATACCAACTTCGTCCAAACCGTCGGCGAACCTTCCATTAATTACAACTCCCTTTTCACCAGCCTTTACGGGCAGGACGCATGGAAGCCCCGCTCAAACGTAACGATCAGCTACGGCCTCCGCTACGACGTCTATCGCCCGCCCTCGGCCAACAGCAACTCGCCCTTCGCCTCCTCCAAGAGCTTCCGCACCGACAAGAACAATTTCGCCCCCCGCTTTGCCGTCGCCGTCGGCCTCGGCAAGTGGGTTCTCCGCTCCAGCCTCGGCATCTTCTTCGACCCCTTCCAAACGGATACCTACCGCCGATCCATCCTGAATAACGGCTCGCCCATCTTCTTCAGCCTCAGCACCGTTCCCACGGCTGCCTTTGCCCCATCCTTCCCGGCTGTCTTCTCTGGCATCCCCAGCGGCTTTACCCCCACCCTGCAAGACATTACCACCGTCGCCCCCGATTTCTCTACCCTCTACTCGGCGAACGCCAACGCAACCATCAGCCGCGAAATCACCCCGGACCTCGGCGTGACGATGTCTTACCTCTACACCCGCGGCAATCGCCTGCCCATCTTCCGCAACATCAACCTCTCTCCCGGACCCAACTCCCTCGCCGACGGTCGTCCCATCTTCGCCGGCACCCGGCCCATCGCCGGCTTCGGCAACATCATCAGCGGAGAGTCGGTCGGCCAATCCAACTATCACGGCTTCAATCTCACCGTTACCAAACGCTATTCCAAGGGCTTCGAACTCTTCGGTAGCTACACTTGGTCCCACGCCATCGACGACGCTCCGGAACAAAATAACATCGACTCCGGCGCCTTTCTGCTCTCCGACTGGACCAACCGCCGTCGCGACCGCGGCAACTCCCTCACCGACCGCCGAAACGTCTTCAACGGCAACGCCGTATGGGACCCCCGCGCCAACAGCTCCAATAAGGGCTGGAACTACTTCGTCAACAACAACAAGTTCAGCTTTGCCGTCAACGCCCAGACCGGCGAAAACTTCAACCTCGGCAGCAACAGGGTCTTGAACGGCGACGCCTCCACCGGTACCGCCTTCCAGCGCCCGCTCTTTGTCGGCCGCAACACGCTCCTCGCCCCCGCAACCTTCGAAGTAAACATGCGCTACACCCGGGCCATTCCGATTCGGGAACGCTTCTCTGCCGAATTCTTCCTCGAATCCACGAATATCTTTAATCGCACCAACGTCACCGGCCTCAACAGCACCGCTGCCGTCGATCTCGCTGGCAACATCACCACCCCGGCCCCGCTCAACTGGACCGGTGCCCTTGATCAACGGCTCATCCAATTAGGCATTAAGTTCAAGTTCTAAGAGGAGTCCGGACCGGCATTAACGCTTCTTAACGGCCGTTGTCTCAAGTTCTCCCGCCTCCCCGCGATATGCACTCTATAGGGCATTGACCCGAAGGAAGGCAGAAATGAACTGGACACTTGGACAACGGATTCGGGCCTTAGCGATTTTTTTGGTCTTGCTCTCGGCGGTGGTCGGCGTTCCCGTCCTTCTCTCCGTCAAATCGATTGACGCTGAGATGGCCACGTTGGCTTCCTCAGATCTCCCACTGCTCACTAAAGCCAGCAAACTCGATGCGCTTGTCTACGAAATGCGCGTCCAACTGCTGTACCACGGTCATCTTCCCAACACCGAACAAAAGACCGCCACCGAGGCTGAATTGCAACTGCTCCGTGGGCAGTTTGAAACCACCCTCGCAGAGTTCGACCGCGTCGCCATTACGGAAGCAGGACGCCAGCAAGCCACCGCCATCCGACAGGCATACCAGAGTTGGACCCTCATCCTGCAGCCCGCCTTCACGCTCAGTAACGCCGGCAAAGCGGAAGAGTACGTTTCCTTAATCCGAACCAGCGGAGCGCCTAAATTCAAGGTTCTCTCAGCCGCCATTCGCGACTCGCTGACGCGCAACCAATCGTCCGCCGATGCAGCGACCGGCGCAATTGCCCTGACGACCGCCCGAACTACCTCTCGCACTTGGGCCCTGCTCATCTTCGCTGCCCTCGCTGGTGCGGTCCTCACTCAACTCATCGTTCGGAGTACCAACCGGGTCGACCGCACCCTCGCCGAAATCGTTGCCCAACTCAGTGGCGGTGCCCGCCAAGTTACCAGTGCCGCCGGGGCCATCTCCGCTTCCAGCCAACTCCTCGCCAACTCCACCTCCGAGCAGGCAAGCGCCCTCGAACAGACCTCCGCCTCCAGCCACCAACTCAGCGCCACCACGCAAGCCAACGCCGAAAGCGCCCGCGAAGTCGCCAACTTCATGACCGTCGTCGACGGTCAGGTTACCGAAGCCAACGCAACCCTCGACAAGATGATAACCTCCATGAAAGAGATCGGTGACTCCAGCTCAAAAATCTCCCGCATCATTCAAGTCATCGAAAATATCTCGTTCCAAACCAACATCCTCGCCCTCAACGCCGCTGTGGAAGCCGCCCGCGCTGGCGAACTGGGCCTCGGCTTCTCCGTCGTCGCCGACGAAGTCCGCAATCTAGCCCAGCGCTCTTCCCAGGCCGCCAAGGACACTGCCGAACTCATCGAAGAGTCCATCCGGCGAGCCAAAGAGGGCAACACGCAGGTTGGCCAAGTCGTCTCGACCATCCACGCCATCACCGACAGCACCAAGCGGGTCAAATCCCTCATCGACACGGTCAACGCCGGCAGCGCGGAACAAGCCCGTGGCATCAGCCAAATCTCCACCGCCACTCAACAACTCGAACAAAGCAATCAGCGCTCTGCCGCCCAGGCCGAAGAGTGCGCCTCCGCCAGCGAACAACTCAACGCCCAAGCGCAATCCATGTTCACCGTGGTCGGACGCCTTCAGGAACTCGTCGGTCAAGGTGCCTAGTCAACTCCTCCTTGCCCCGCCAGCAACTGTTCCAGTTGATCGGTCGCCGCTCCCCACCCCGCATGAAAACCCATCTTCTCCTGCGCCTCGCAATCGGCCGCCGTCCAGTGCCGAACCAGCGCTGTATACCGCGTCCCGCCCTCCTCGTCCTCGAACGTTAGGACAACCGTCATGAACGCCTTCTCGGTCGGCTCCCACGCCGCCGAGTAAGCATCGGTAAACACAAGCCGTTCGTTGGGCAGTACCTCCAGGTAAACCCCAAGCATCGGTGAATCCCCACCCTCCGGGCTCCGCATCACGATCCGCTGGGAACCGCCCGGCCGAACGTCGAGTTCAGCTTCCGGAGTCGTGTACGGCAGCGGCGCGAACCACTGCTTCAGCATCTCCGCATCGGTCCAGGCTCGATACACCTTCTCTCGGGGAGCCTTGATCAATCTGGTCAGGACCAAGTCGCGCTTAATCAGTTCGATTGACATATACCCATTAGACTTCCCGCCGCAGAAAATCTCATCGGCTGCCACCGAAAAATAATGGCATTCCCGCAGAGCCACCGCCCATCACCATCGCGCTAAACTCATCACTAATGCTGCGCCGAACCTTCCTCCGAGCCCTCGGCTCTCTCGCCACCGCCACCGCGAGCCAATCCCCTCGCTCCTCGACCAAACCCAACATCGTCTTCGTCCTTGCCGACGATCTCGGCATCGATGGCGTCGGCTGCTACGGAGCCGACAACTTCAAAACCCCCCACATCGATCAACTGGCCCGCGGAGGCACCCGTTACACCAACGCTTATACCGCCCCCCTCTGTGGCCCCTCCCGCGCCCTCATCCTCACCGGCCGATACGCCTTCCGCACTGGAGCCACCAACCAGGACGCCACCGGTCTCATGAAACCCGCCGTCGAAATCATGACGCCGACCATCCTCAAACAGGCCGGTTACGTCACCGCCGCCGTCGGCAAATGGGGTCAACTCCCCCTCGGGCCCGCCGAGTTCGGCTTCGATGAATATCTCAAGTTCCAAGGCAGCGGTGCCTACTGGAATACCCAACCCAAGGCCAGAACCTACGTCATCAACGGAGAAAAGAAAGACCTCCGCGATAAAGAATACCTGCCCGATCGGATGCGCGATTTCGTCGTCGACTTCATCACCCGGCACCGCGCCAAACCCTTCTACGTCTATTACTCCCTCTCTCACATCCACGGCGAAATCCTCCCTACGCCTGATAGCACCCCCACTAGCGCGGACCTCTACGACGACAACATCCGCT
>JBBRIO010000168.1:0-9513 GCA_038220855.1 Bryobacterales bacterium
TGTCGGTAATGGATCCGACGATTGAGGCGCGCTCCACTTGCGCAAAACCTGGAAGCGATATCAGCAAGAGTACGAGACTGAGTCTGAGCATGGTTCGAATAACTATCACGATCGGCGGTCGAGCACAAGCGGAAGGTACGGCTCCGCGAGCATGTGCCTGGAGTCATTCCCATTTATTGGGTGCAATCGCGAGGCGGCAGTTAGGACGAGAGGGCGAGGTGGTATCGACATTCGCTTGTTCCGTCGCTATTCTGAGGCAGATGACGATTTCTGCGAAGCGCTTGCTGTCCGGCCGGTTCTGGGCGGCGGCGATTCCGATTGCAGCCTTGGCGACGGTGTATTGGCCGGCTCTCGGGGCTTGGTTCCAACAAGACGATTTCGCGTGGTTAGGATTGCTCCAGCGACTCAATGAAGGCGTCAGCCTGACCGAGGCGCTTTTCGCGCCGATGGCGCAAGGCACGGTCCGAACGATTAGTGAGCGGCTGTACTTCATGGTCCTGCGCTCTATCTTTGACTTGAATGCGATCCCGTTTCATGTGGTGACCTTCGCGACGCAAATTGCGAATTTAGTTTTGCTGGCCCGAATCGTAACTCGTATGACTGGGTCCGCCCGAGTCGCGGCACTTACGGGAGTTTTGTGGACGACGCATAGCTGCCTTGCCTGGCCACTTACCTGGGCGGCGGCTTTTAATCAAGTACTTTGCGCTTTTGTATTCCTGGCTTGCGTGAACGCTTTTGATCGGTATGGCGAGACGAACCGGCGCCGATGGCTGGCCGTGGTTTGTCTCGTGTTCGGATTGGGATTTGGGGTGAATGAGGCGGTGGTGGCGCTGCCGGCGATCCTGATCCTGTACGCGTTTCTCTTCCATCGCTCGTTGGTTCGGATCCCTTGCTGGTTGTTGATCGGGAGCGGGATTTTCGCGCTATATCACAATGCTGTCTCGCCCAAGACTTCCGGGGGGCTCTACGGGATCGCGGTAGATGGGCGGTTGGCCGTAACGGCGTGGAGTTATTGGAGATTCGCGACCCTGCCGCTGCGATTTCTCATAGAGCACCGTTGGTGGCCCACGGCGCTGGAGCGCTTGGTTGGACCGCTGAGCGTGGTTTTGGCGGCTGGGTTTGTTTGGCAGGGGTATCGATTCAACCGAGCGGTGTTGCTGGGTTTGGCTTGGTACTGGGTCGCTTTGTCGCCTTATTTGGTGATTCCGAACCACGTTTCCGACTACTATTTGTTTGTTCCTCTGATCGGTTACTCGATCGCGATGGCGGGATTAGCAATGGCGGCTTGGGATGAACTGCGGTGGGGCCGGTTGGCCTTAATGGCCGTTGTGGGAGTCGTGATTGCTGTGCAGGGCGCGGCGGGGAATCTTCGTTCGTCGCGGGCCGCCGGCGATTCGCGTCAGGTTTCGTTCCTCGTGAATGCGATGAAGGAGGCGACGAAGCGCAATCCGGGAAAGACCATTTACTTGAGCGGTGTTTCGGATCAGCTGTTCTGGAATGGGTTTTACGATTACCCATTTTATTTGATTGGCCAGAACCGGGTATATTTAACGCCGGGAAATGCTCGGGAGTTGGCGGCGACCGAGCGGATGAGCGATTTCTCGGCGTACTCGCAGCCGAATCCAATTGTCTTGCGAGAGCTTGCCGCGCGCCGGGCGGTGGCGTATCGGGTGTTGCCAAGTAAGTTACAGAATATTACGGAAGAGGAGATTCGCGGCCTTCAGGAGGGGGGCGCCGAGGCGGAAGTTCCCGGAATAATCCCGATTAGTGCTCCGGAATATGCGTATTTGCTCAGCGGGGAATGGCACGAACCGGAAGCGGTTTTTCGATGGATGGGGAAGCAGGCAATGGTTCAGATGAAAGCCCCATCGGGCAAGGAGCAAAGCCTTGCTCTGACCGGGTTTTGTACGGCCGCACAGATTGAAGGGGGACCGCTAGTCCTGACGATCCGCATCGACGAGGTGGAGGTTGGGTCGTGGACGATTCGTGATTGCGCCGAGCCGATTCGTGTCACGGCGGCGCTGCCGACGGTGACGAGAGGAAGGAGATCGATGGACGTTGCTTTGATAGTGAATCGCACGGTGCAGGTTGGCCAGGATACGCGGCGGTTGGGCATGGGTGTGGTCGGGATTGCCGTTCAGTAAGGAGGCAATTCCGGATTGGTCCTGTTGGAGTCGAGCCGGAGATGGGGGCAATTCGGTCGACGTATTCGGTACTTGCCCTGTGAGGTTGCAGTAGGTCCCGTTAGAGGAGGGGGAGCTTCAATCGTGCCTACTCAACTAATGTTCAACCAATATTCATGGGTTATTCACGTGGCGTTGCTAGGTTCGGAAGATGAGATTTCTATTCCTGCTCGCCGTGGCGCTTCCTACGTGCTGGGCTCAGTTCGATTCGGCAGTGATCCTTGGTACGATCCGAGACCAGCGTGGCGGCGTCCTCTCCGGTGCCACGGTAACCGCAAAGAACAATCAGACCGGGTTAACCGCCGTCGCGAAAACCGATGAAAAAGGCGATTACCTGTTTCCGACCGTGAAGATCGGCAGCTATCAAATCAGCGCCGAGGCGTCTGGGTTTTCGAAGACCCAAGTTGACGAGATTCGGTTGACGGTTGAGGCTCGGCAGCGGGTTGATTTGACGCTGTCGGTGGGTACCGTGGCGGAGACGGTTGTCGTCGAGGCTACGAACCCGCTGCTTGAAACCGACTCTAGCTCGAAGGGTCAGATTATCGGCCAACAGCAGATTGTCGGCCTGCCGCTGCAGGGTCGTTCGTATGCGAATCTAGCGCTGCTCGTGCCGGGCGTTCGGCAGTCCCAGTCTGGCAATTCCGGCGACATTTCGTTCCGGCGCGAAGGGTCCTACAACGTGAACGGACTGCGCAGCGTGTTCAACAATTTTCTTCTTGACGGGGTGGATAACAACTTTTACGGCACGACGAATCAGGGATTTTCGAATCAGGCGATTCAACCCTCGCCGGATTCGGTGGCCGAGTTCCGCATGTCGATCAACGCCTACACGGCTGAATATGGGCGTACGGGCGGAGCGGTGATGAACGTCAGCACGCGGTCCGGAACGAACCAGTTTCATGGCAGCGCGTGGGAGTTCCTGCAGAATACAAAGATGAACGCGACCGGGTTCTTTAAGCCTGTCGACAACCGCAAGCCGCAGTCTAATCGCAACCAGTTCGGCTTCACGTTTGGTGGCCCGATCGTTAAAGACCGAACGTTTTTCTTCGCTGACTTCGAGGGTGGCCGGTGGATTCAAGCTCCGTTCGGTTTGGCTTCGCTGCCGAGTCTGGCGCAGCGCCAGGGGATTCTGCCCAATGATATTCGCATTCCGGTCAACTACCGGGGCGCGGATGGGCGCCAGGTGGCCGCCGGGACGGTGATTCCGGCCGGGCAGCCGGTGCCGTTAACCGCGTTTGCTCGCCGCGTGTTGGCCGAACTTCCAGCCCCGAACCGGGTGGGCGGTGGAGCGCTCGGCGTCGGCAATAACTTCGGCGGTTTCGCTCGGAATCAACTGTTCGATGACAAGGGTGCGATTAAGCTGGACCATACGATTTCGGCACGGTTGAACTCCTTCTTCCGGTATAGCCAACGGCGGCAGGATATTGAACAGCCCGGTTTGGTGACCGGCTTTTCAGGCGGTAATTCCCTGGGTTTTTTGAACACTTATAACCAACAGGGCACCATGGGCTTGACGTTTACTAAATCGCCCACCGAAGTGATTGAGTACCGGTTCTCAGTGACGCGGCTCGGCATGGATCGGTTGCCCGCGCAGGTTGGCGGGCAAAGTATGCAGGACCTGTTCGGCATCTCCGGGTTGCCAACGGGTGAGCGGATTCGGGGCGGCGTAACTCCGCAGGACATCGTCGGCTTTGGGCGGATCGGGCGGCAATCGACCAACCCGCAGGCACAGTTTCCGACGACGATTAATTCGCGTTTGAATCTGAGTAAAATTGCCGGGAAGCACTCGTTCAAGATGGGATATGAATTTCTGCAGTTGAATATCCTGGTTGACGATACGAACCCGCTTTATGGCATCGACGGGTACGGCGGCTTCTTCAGCCGACCGACCGGGGGCACTGCCAACACGACCGTCTACTCGCTAGCCGATTTCTACACGGGGGCACGGGCTCAGTACCAGCTGGCGACTCAGGTGCAAGCCAAGGTGCGGCAGCAGGCTCATTGGTGGTACTTCCAGGACGACTTCAAGGTTTCTGATAAGTTGACGTTGAACTTAGGTCTTCGCTATGAATTGACTTCGCCGTTCTATGATGGCGACAACAAGCTTTCGAATTGGAACCCGGCGACGAATCAGATTGAGTTGACGAAGGGCGGGAATATTTCCGAACGTGCTTTGCGCAACCTGGATAAGAATAACTTCGCACCGCGAATCGGGGCGGCATACAAAATCAACTCGAAGATGGTGATGCGGGGCGGCTACGGGTTGGGTTACAACTACTGGAACCGGATGGCCAGCGCGGAGTTGTTAAGCACGAACGCTCCTTTTGTCACTCGTTTTTCGCGTCAGAACTCGGCGGCGAATCTGGGGAACCTTTGCGGGGGCAATAGCTTTGACAACTGCTTCCGGACTCGTGAGCAGGGCTATCCGACCAACCTGCCGAGCAATGTGATTCTGTATACGCAGCGGGATATGCCGTTCGGTTACATTCAGAATTGGCACGTTTCGTTGCAGTACAACCTGCTGAAGAACACGCTGATCGACGTGGCTTATGTGGGGAACAAGGGCAGCCTGTTGCCGTTGCTCGGGGACTTCAACCAGGCTCGCCCGATCACGGCGGCGGAACAGGCACAAGGCCTGACGACGCTGGGGACTTTGCAAGCCCGGCGGCCGTTTGCCGGGTTTGGGAACATCACTTCCGTGGTGCCGACTGGATTTTCGAATTACAACGGCTTACAGATGAAGTTTGAACAGCGTGGAAAGTACCTGCAGTTACTGAGCTCGTTCACTTACTCGAAGGCGATCGACAACGTTGGGCAGGTGCTGGAAGGCACGAACGGTGGTTCGCCGAATCCGCAGGACATCCGCAATCCGAAGAATGATCGGGGCGCTTCGAGCTTCGACCAACGGTTTAATTCGACGACGAGTTTCAGCTACGATCTTCCGTTCTTCAAGAAGAATTACTTGCTGGGCGGATGGAACGTGGCATCGATTATCACGTTGACTTCGGGTCAGCCGCTGAACATTCGGTACCCGGATAACGACGCTCGGCTTTCGGATGGACAGGCGGACTTCCTTGGCAACGTGGCGTTGCGGCCTAATTTGATCGATCCCGCGCTGGGCGCGAAGGCTCCCGACGCGGTGCGCGATTTCACGAACTACTTCAACCGGGCCAACCTGGCGATTCCGAATGCGAATTCGCCGTTTGGGAATCTCGGCCGGAACGTTGTGTACGGGTTCCCGCTCTATCAGGTGGATTTCACGGTCGCCAAGAGCTTTGCCTTGACCGAACGGTTCAAGCTGATGTTTCGGAGCGAGTTCTTCAATTTGCTGAATAAGACGAACTTCTCGGCTCCGCAGGTGGACGTTACTTCGGCGGCTTTCGGGCGGGTATCGAGCACGTTTGACCCCCGGGCGGTGCAGTTGGCTTTGAAGTTGTCGTTCTAAGGGACTGGCGTTTAGAACGATAGGCTCGGGCACGGCCGGATGGGCGAGTACTTCGCTGATCCGGCCGTGCTTTTGGTGTATGTGCTGTTTTGAAGTACTCGCTTAGATTGGGCGTGCTTCGCCGTATGTCTGTACGGTCGTGTAGTCCGATCCGATGCACCATTCCGATTAGAGCGTTACCCATGTCCTCGAATCCACCAGCCGCGAGAGAAAAAGCAGCTCCCTACTCCACTCTTCGATATATCCTGTTTGCTCACTTTTGCTTGCTACGGTTCGCATCTTCCGGGCCAGGAAGGAAGCGTTGACCGTTGCCACAATGTTCCGGGGATCCGATTAGCGGAGCCGAACCCGGCACTGCTCCAGGCCGTGGAACGGGCGATGAAGCAGGCGGGTTTCCAGAGGGACCCGGTGGCTTGTGCCGTCGTGCTTGACGCCGTGCGGGAGGTCTCCCGCCGAAGAAACTGGCAGCGACTTGCCGTCCGTGTCCGGACTAACCATGTGCATATGGTGGTCAATGGGGACGTGACGCCGGCTGGGGCGGTCGCGGGGCGGGCGGGAGATGGTTTCGGTTGTACTCCTAAAGCATCTTGCGGAGGTCGTCCAGCGATAAACGACCGGTGTAGATTGCCATTCCGAGCGCTGCGTGCACGTTCATCGCTTGGAGCGCCCGGACATCGTCCAACGTCGTTACCCCGCCCGCGGCGGTTAGTTCATGAGACGGGCTCAGAGCGGCTCGGAGGCGGCGGAACCAATCGAGGTCGGTTCCCTGCATCATTCCCTCCTTATCCACATACGTGCATAAGAAGCCGGCGCAGTAGGGCTCTAACTCACTGATCAGCTCTTCGGCTGTGAAATTCAAAGACTCGGTCCAGCCCTTCACCGCGATTTTTCCGCCTTTGGAATCGAGGGCGATCAGAAGTTTTTCGGGGCCTACGGCGGCGACCATCTCGCTCAATAGAGCGTGGTTCGGCCCATCCGCGCGGAAGGCAGAGGTGCCGACGATGATGCGGTGAGCGCCCTGTTCGGCGAGTTTTTCGGCGCGTTCCGGCGTCCGAACTCCTCCGCCGACACGGCAGCGAGCCTTCGCACAGAGAGCTTCGACAATCGCATCGTTTTCGCCCTTGCCGAGAGCGGCGTCGAGGTCGATGACTTGGATTTCCGGGAAGCCGGCGAACTTGGCGAGCATCACTTCGGGCGCGTCGCCTTCAAGGGCCTTTTCTTTGCCCTGGATCAGCTGTACTACTTTGCCGTCCATCAGATCAATGCAAGGTAAGATCACTTGGTTCTCCGCACGACGATGCCGCGCTTATCTAGAAATTCTTTGAGGTCATCAACGGTGTACGTGCCGAAATGGAAGATGCTGGCGGCAAGGGCGGCGTCGGCCTCTCCTTCGGTTAGTACTTTGAGGAAGTGTTCGGGTTTGCCGGCTCCTCCGCTGGCGATGACGGGGATGCGGGTGGCGCGGGAAACGGCGGCCGTCAACTCGCAATCGAAGCCGTCCTGAACGCCGTCGGTATCCATCGAGGTCAACAAGATTTCGCCGGCACCGAGTTCCATGCCTTTGGCGGCCCAGGCGACAGCGTCGATGTTTTCGTCGACGCGACCCCCTTTAGTGAAGACGTTCCAGCCGCCACCGCCGGGGCGTCGGCGGGCGTCGATGGCCAGGACCACGGCTTGGGCTCCGAATTCGTTCGAGAGTTTGGTGATGAGTTCCGGTTCGCGCACGGCGGCGGTGTTGACGCTTACCTTGTCGGCACCCGCCATGAGGATTTTGCGGGCGTCGACGATGGAGCGGAGGCCGCCGCCGACGGTGAGCGGGATGAACACCTTCTGGGCAGTGCGGGCGACGACGTCGACCATTGTCTTGCGTTCGTCGCTGGAGGCGGTGATGTCAAGGAAAACGAGTTCGTCGGCACCTTGGGCGTTGTAGCGTTCGGAGAGTTCGACGGGGTCTCCGGCGTCGATGAGATTTACGAAATTGACGCCTTTGACGACCCGTCCAGCGGTTACGTCCAGGCAGGGGATGATTCGTTTGGCGAGCATCGTATCAAAGGTCCACGAAGTTTTTGACAATCTGTAATCCTAGGGCGCCGGACTTTTCGGGGTGAAATTGGACGCCGTAGACATTCTCGTACTCAAGCACGGCGGTGAAGGGTTCCGAGTAAACGCAGGTGGCCGCGGCGTGTTGGTGGGCGGGTATGTAGTAACTATGGGCGAAGTACAAGTAGGGCCTTTCCGGGAGGTTCCGGAGGAGTTTGGAGCCGGCCTTGACTTCGAGTTCATTCCAGCCCATGTGAGGGACGCGGGCGTCGTTTGGAAACCGCTTGACCTTTCCGGCGAAGAGGCCGAGGCCTTGGAGTTCCGGGGCTTCTTCACTCTCTTCGAAGAGTGCTTGCAGGCCCAGGCAGATGCCAAGAAACGGCACCCCGGCCGTGATGCGGGAGAGGAGCGGCTTGCGGACGCGCATAGCGTCGAGGGTGCGGACCATTTGGCCGAAATGGCCGACGCCGGGGAGGATGATTTTTTCGGCGGATTCGAGACCGGCGACGTCGTCGACCAGTTCATACTCCGCGCCGATGGCGCCCAAGGTGTTCAGCACACTGCGCAGGTTTCCAGCGCCATAGTCGAAGACGACTACTTTACTCATGCGGTGGTTCCTTCGAGCAGGCCCTTCGTAGAGGGAAGTTGGTCTTTAAGCCGGGCGTCCTTCGAGGTCGCAAATTTCATAGCCCGGGCGAAGCATTTGAAGATGCTTTCGAGCTTGTGGTGATTGCTGCGGCCGTAGAGGACCTTGCAATGGACATTGGCCCCGGCGTGGACGGCGAAGCCATCGAAGAAGTCGTGGACTAGCTCGGTTTGGAGATCGCCAACTAAGCGAACCTTGACTAAGTCGGTATAGACGAGAGCGGGGCGGCCTCCGAGGTCGATGGCGACGACGCTGAGCGTTTCGTCCATCGGCATGACGAAGTAGCCGGCCCGGTTGATGCCCTTGCGGTCGCCGAGGGCTTTGGCGAAGAGTTGGCCGAGGACGATGCCGACGTCTTCGACGGTGTGATGCTGGTCGACGTCGAGGTCACCGGTGGCGGTGAGTTCGAGATCGAAGCCGCCGTGCTTCGTGAACAGCTCCAGCATGTGGTCGAAGAAGCGGATGCCGGTGGAGATCTGGTACTTCCCCTTGCCTTCGATCTTCAGTTTTCCGCGGATTTGGGTTTCTTTGGTGATTCGTTCTACGGTGGCGGTTCTCATCGTTGCGCGAGGGCTCCTGCGAGTTCGTTAATGTTGTCGATGACGACAAAGGCGCCCTCGGCTTGGAGGAGGGCTACGGTGTCCTGATAGCGGGTGTTGGCGCGGTGGGCGACACCTACGAAGGGGACGCCGGCGCGCTGGGCGCTGCGGGCGTCGTCGACGGTGTCGCCGATATAGACGAACTTACGGCCGGGCAGGCCGGCCATGATTTGTAACATGCCTTCGGGGTCTGGCTTTCCGTTGGTTACGTCGTCGGCTCCGACGACGGGGGCGAGGGCGAGGTGTTGGGCGAAGCGGTCGAGCGTCATTTGCGCTTCGGCGCGTTCGCGGCCGGTGAAGACGGAGAAGTCGAAGTTTTCGGCGAGGCTTTCGAGGCTGCCGGGCTCGGCGATCCACTGTTCGCGCTGCATGAGGCCGTCGTTATTGGGGCCGAAGAAGATTTGCTGGAAGTGGGTGACGACGCCGGCGTAGTCGAGGGGGACGCCGAGGTCGGCGGCGATCTTCTGGGAGAGGGCCCAATCGTTGTTCCAACCGCCGCCGTTTTTGTAGTCCTGGATCAGGTCTCGGGCGATGACCTTGCCGGTGAAGTGTTCGACGGTGCGGACGATGGTTTCGCGGTAGGACTCGGTGACGTCGACC
>JBBRIO010000169.1:0-9487 GCA_038220855.1 Bryobacterales bacterium
GGCTCTCCTCCGCAAATCCGCGACAGGGCGCGGACGCGGTCGAGATTCCGCCCGGCGAGGGAGATTTTTGCCCCCGCGTCGGCCAAAGCAAACGCTGCTCCACGGGCGGCCCCGCCGTTGCCGACGATCAACACGCTCGCCTTATTCAGCTTCAGGCGTTTGCTGAGAGGAACGGTTACCCCAGCGGCGTCGGTGTTGGTGCCGCGCCATTTGCCCGCCTTCTTCCAGATGGTGTTCACGGCTCCGATCCGGCGGGCGAGGGGTTCGACCACGTCCAGATACCGAATGATCTTTTGCTTGTGCGGAATGGTGATGCTGCAGCCCGAGAGCGGGAGATTGTCGGCGAAGGCGAAGAAATCCTTCATATGGGCCGGCTGCACGAGCAAGGGTAGATAGACCGCGTCGATGCGCTTAGATTGAAACGCTCGGTTATGAACCTGCGGGGAGATGGAATGCCGGACGGGGTCGGCGACGACGCCGAAGATCTTCGCGTTTTTGGAGAACTTTTCAATGCGATAGAGATTCCGGAGTAAACGGGCCGAGACCTGTCCGCTGGCGGTGCCTTCGGCGGAGGTGGGGGCCGCGTAGGTATATACGCCGCCCCATGCAGGGGAGAGCACTCGCGTGGGGAACCCGGCTTCGCCCATGGCCAACAGGATCAGTTTTTCCCGCGGAAACGTTTTCGCCAACGCCAGGAGTTTGTGGCTGTCATTCGGCTTTTTTGCCGTCGTCACCACTTTGTAGGCATGAGCGGGGATCTTCAACATCCGCTTCAGAATTGTTTCGGGCGGTGGGGTCCCCTCGTAGTTGTGATAACTGAGGATGAGGGTGCTTTCGGCGCGCAGATGGTCTAGCTTACTGGGCGCGCTTTCGGCGCTTTCAATTTCGACGTCGATCGCGCAGGCACCCGACCGGACGGCCAGTTCCAGAATTCGAATCTGTTCGTCGATCGAACCGTTGTATTTACCGTGGTTCTGATGCCGCCGGCAAGTGGCGAGGATGGACGCCTCCGGGTTCGATTCGAGGAAGCCGGCGATCGCTTTGGCGCCTTCGTTGGGGTCGGGCAGGTAGTCAAGCCGGAACTCTAAGAAAAGTTCGCCACCTTCTATCTCGTTCTGGGCGTGCTGCAGGAGCTTCGCGACAGTCGGAAGTCCGAGGGCGATACAGATTTTTGGTAGTTGCTGAGGCAACGGTTTACGCGGCGGCATGGCAGAAGGAAAGAACGGTTCACCAGCTTATCACTGCTCGCTCGCTCTTTGGGATTCGATAAGCGCCATTCGATAAAAGCCGCCGCATGTAACTTTTCCAGCCAACGGTGCTTTAGGATCAAGTGCCGGTCAAAACGGAGTAACTTCCGTCGTCTTCGCGCCGTCTTTGCGCAGTGCTGAGGCTTCCTCCGCCACGATCGGCAGGAAGATCCCGATCGTAGCCGGGCAGGTTCCGGCCGCGTCGAACACTCTTGCCAGATCGTCCCGCAAAGTTGGCACCGCAACCGATACTTCGCTCGGAATCTTTGGGACATCAGCCTGCCTCAGCCGTCGTTCAGTTTTTGCGGCCCCGTCTTCTTCGCCATTCGTATTAGGATAGCGGCATGAAATTCAATCGCAGGCAGATGGCGAAAGCAGCCTTAACGGGCAGCGCGAGCATGCAGATCAGTTCGGCCCAGTCGACGATCACCCACGGTCCTTTCCTCGGCCACGTTGGCATGAATGACGTTTGGGTTTGGGCCCGGACGCCCAAGCCCGGTTCCTTTCGGGTCCGCTACGGCCTGTCGGCCACGGCCCTCGATCAGCTCTCGCCCGCGGTCCCCACCTCGGCTGACCACGATTGCTCGGCCTGGACGCGCCTCGCCGATCTAAAACCAGGCACTCGCTATCACTACGCCATTGAAGGGTCGCCGATCACAGGCACCTTTCAAACTGTGCCCTCGCCCGATCGCTTCCGGGATACGGAAACCAATCCCCGCGGCCTGTTTAACTTCAGCTTCCAATTTGGTTCCTGTGCGAATCAAAAAAGCGGTGGTGAACTTGGCAGCACCCTTCCCGCCTACAAGACCATGCGGGAGCAGCATGGCCGCAAAGTCCTGTTCTCGATCATGAACGGGGACTGGATCTATGAGGAAAAACGCGACTTCACGGTCGACCAGTGGAAGGCGCAAACCGGCCTGAAGGATACGCCGCTTCTCGCGCAGATCGCCCCAACCATCACGGGCGTTTGGGAGAATTTCAAACTGTATCTGGAGCGAGGTAAGACCCTTTCGGCGTGGCACCGGGAGGTTCCGGGATATTTCACCCCGGACGACCACGAGATACTGAACGACGTCTACGGCACCGGCACCGCTGGTATCAAGACCCAGGAGGCGGTGTTCCGGGACATCGCGTTGCAAGGCTGGTACGACTACATTGCCGGGAGCAATCCCACCGCCTCCAAGCAAGGCATCCACTTCGGCCGGGCGACTTTAAAGGGTGACGTTCTGACGGACCCCAACGCCGACTTCACCAAGATCAATCTCGCCGCGGCGACCAATCTCCACGTCCACTGGGGCGGTCCGAAGGCGGGCGTCCCTCCGGGCAAGAACGCCCCGGCCGGGGACCCGAATGCCGGGGTCTATGAGATCGCCGCCGTCCTCGATCAACACCGCGTTCGGGTAAAGCCGTCGTTCACGCAGGACGGCCAGTGCTCCTACTCCATCGGCCGCCACAATTACGGCAGCTTTCGCGTCGGCAACGTCGAAATCTATCTTCTCGACACCCGCGGCGAACGCGACATGCACGACGTGCCCCATCCGGAGCGCCCGGGTCCGCTCATGCTCGGCAAGACGCAACATGCCTGGCTGAAGGAGTCGATGGCGAAGAGTGATGCTGACTTCTTCTTCCTCGCTTCGAGCGTCAACCTCATGATCCCTCACGTCGGCTCGCCGGGCTCCACCGATCCCATTGCCGGCAAGGATGACGCCTGGACTGCTTTCCTGGCCGAACGCGAAGAGTTACTTCGGTTTTGGGAGGGGCTGGGCAAACCGGTGATGGTGATGACTGGCGACCTGCACAATAGCTTTGCGGTTAAGGTGACGGACCGCGTTTGGGAATTCGCCGCCGGCCCGCATAACTCGCAGAACCATCCGCTGATCAGCGAAGGGAGCCGCCCCTATAACGGCGAATTCGATTCGCGCGGCCGGAAGTGCGATATCCGCTGGTCCAGCTTTATCCGCAACGATGTCCCCGCCCGGCTGCGTTGGCGGCCCATTTATGCCGTCGCTCAGATCAACAACGTGTTTCAAAACCCCGGCCCGGACGGCCGCGAGCGTTGGGTCGCCTACAACCGTCCGCATGCCGTGATTCAATATTTCGACGGGGTGACGGGCGATCTTCTTTATGCGGAGCCTGTCCATGTTCGGTAGTCTGCTCTTCCTGCTCGCGCAGGTGACTTGGGTGAATGTCCCCCCCGCGGGGTCGCTAGTTAAGGGAGTGACGCACCATACCTACTTCAGCGCGAGCATGGGCCATGAGGTGGGCTATCTGATCTACCTGCCGTCGGGATACGCGAGCGAACCGACGCGTCGCTACCCGGTCGTCTACAATCTGCACGGCGCGGGTGGCAACGAACTCCACGGTTCGCTTGCCGCCCAGATCCTCGACGAAGGCATTGCGTCGAAACGCTGGCCGCCCATGCTGATGGTCTTCCCCAATGGAGGCAAGAACAGCTATTACAAAGATTCGGCGGACGGCAAGACCATGGGCGAAACCACGGTCATTCGGGAACTTATCCCCCATATCGACAAGACCTATCGGACCGTCGCGGCCCGCGGTGGACGGGCGATCGAAGGGTTCTCAATGGGCGGCCGGGGGGCTACTCGCCTCGCTATGAAATTTCCGGAGCTGTTCATTTCGCTGTTCAACCAAGCCGGTAACGTCTACCCGATCGCCGAAATGTACAACCCCGCCAAGCCCGGCGAGTACCCGAATAACTATCTCGGGACGGACAAGGCCCGCTACATCGACAACGATTCTTATCTTCTTTTGGCAAAAAATATCGGCCAGATAAAAGGGAAGATGCGGATTCAAATCGCGTGCGGAACCAGGGACGACGGCCACCTGCCGACCGTCCGCCGCTTCCATGACGCGCTCGTCAAAGCCGGGGTCGATCATACTTATTGGGAGATGGAAGACCTCGCTCACGAACAGAATAAAATGCTCGAACGCTACCGTCCGGTCTGGTTCGACTACCATGCGGAATCGTTCCGCCGAGCCGAGGTGAAATGACTCGACGTTATATTTTGCTGCTTGCCCCGCTGGCCGCCTGCACCCCGCCGGAGACGGTGAAGTTCTACGCGCTCCGCGGAACCGTCAAAGCCCTGCAGTCCGCCGATCGGATCGCCGTTATCCAGCACGAAACGATTCCCGGCTTCATGGAATCTATGACCATGGAATTTCCGATAAAGGACCCGGGAGAGTTCGCGAAATTGGCTGTCGGCCAGCGCATCCGCGCTACCGTTTGCCAGCAGTCGGGTGGCCTGGATTTCTGGCTGGAAGGAATTGTAGTGGAAAAGTAGGGAATTTTACGGGTATGCTTATTCGGGGATTGAAAACCACATCAGGAGAGTTTGAATGAAAAAGTTGTTAGTTACCGCACTGCTTATTCTGGGCACCAGCGCCCTTTTCGCCGATGACCATGAGGCCTTCGAAGCCGCCATGAAGAAAGCTGGCAAGACGATGGGCCCGCTCAAGAAAGCCCTCGACTCCAATACCTTTGCCGACGCCATGCCCGGCGCCAAGAACCTCGTCGAAATCTACGACGTAACCGAGAAGTTCTGGAAAGAACGCAAAGCCGACGACGCCATTAAATCGAGCGCGACCGGTAAGGCTGCCGCTGCCGACCTTCTGGCCGCAGTCACCGCCGAAAAAAGCGAAGACGCCCGCGCCGCTTTCGGCAAACTCGCCGGCACCTGCAAAGGCTGCCACGAAGCCCACCGCGAGAAGCTCGCCGACGGCACCTACAAAATCAAATAGCCTGCGTTTTGGCCCGCTTTGGATGACATGGATCGCCCGCTTAGCTGCGGGTGATCCATCCATCCTGTAGTTCGATCACCCGGTGTCCCACCGCCGCGTTGCGTTCGTTATGTGTCACTTGCACGATCGTCACTCCCTCATCGTTCAAGCGTTTGAATAGCTGCATAATCTCCTCGCCTTGCGACGAGTGCAGATTGCCGGTCGGCTCGTCCGCCAGAATCACCTTCGGCTTCGAGATCACCGCCCGCGCTACCGCCACCAGTTGCTGCTGGCCACCGCTGAGCTGATTCGGAAACAGGTCTTTCTTGCCGACAATATGGAACCGGTCTAGGACGTCGGCCACCATGGATTGGCGCTCCGCTTTGCTGATGTTTCGATAGCTGAGCGGCACTTCCAGGTTCTCGTAGACCGTTAAGGAGTCGAGCAGGTGATAGCTCTGGAAAACGAACCCAAAATACTGTTTGTACAGCGCCATCCGGTCGTTCTTGCCCAGCTTGTGAATGGCGTGTCCTTCGAGAAAATACTCGCCCTTCCACCCCGTATCGTGCATGCCCAGGATGTGCAGAAGCGTTGATTTCCCCGCGCCACTCGGCCCCATGATGGAGACAAACTCCCCTTCTTTAATGTCCAGGTTCAGCTGGCGCAGAATCCACGTTTTCGACAAGCCGTGTTCGAAGTACTTCTCGACGTTGCGGAGAGAGAGGATGGGATCGGCCATCTAAAGCTCTTCTTCGGCCATCTGCGCCGCGGTCTTTTCTTCGACAATCCGGCCGTCGAAAAGACGAATGGTCCGGTCGGCGTAGCGGGCATACCGCGGGTCATGCGTCACCATGCAGATCGTCGCTCCGCCCCGGTGCAACTCGCGCAGCAGGTCCATCACCTGTTCGCCATTTTGCGAATCCAGGTTCCCTGTCGGCTCGTCGGCCAGAAGCACAGCGGGGTCTCCGGCCAACGCTCTGGCCACCGCCACGCGCTGCTGTTGGCCGCCGGAAAGCTGGGAGGGGTAATGCTTGATGCGGTGCAGCATGCCGACTCGTTCGAGCGCCTCTTGCACCCGCTTCTTCCGCTCGGGTCCCGACATCCCTCGATACGTCAACGGCAGTTCCACGTTCTCGTACACCGTCAGATCGCCGATCAGGTTGAAGGCCTGGAAGATGAAGCCGATTTCCCGATTGCGGATCCGCGCCCGTTCCGACAGTTTCAAGTCCTGCACGGGCGTTCCGTTCAGCACGTAACTGCCGCCGCTCGGGGAATCGAGCAGGCCCAGAATCGCCAGTAGCGTCGACTTGCCGCAGCCGGAAGGGCCCGAGATCGAGACGTACTCACCCTTTTGCACGTGAAGGTGAATGCCCGCCAGGGCGTGGGTCTCCACTTCATCGGTCACAAACACCTTCGTCACCCCATCCATGCTCAGCAATGATGTCGACATTTTCTGTTCCTTATTATTGAAGCCGTATCCGGTTGTGGGTGTCGTACTGGGACATATCCGAAAGGATCACCTTGTCGCCGACCTTGAGCCCCTCAACCACTTCGATTGAATTTACCGACGCTCGGCCCAGTTTCACCGGAACCCGCAGCGCCTCTTTCCCATCCGCATTCACCCGGAACAGCGTGATGGTTGAAAACGGCTGGCCATACACCGGCCTCCCCATCTGCATCACGTCCGCAATCCGTTCCAAATCCACTGTGCCATCGACGGACAAATCCGGACGGGCCCCCGCCGGCAGCGCCGACGTCAGCCGGACGTCCACGGTCACCGTTCCGTTCACCGCCGCCGGATCAATCCGCGACACGACGCCCTGGATCAAACCGTTCCGCGTATCGACCGTCGCCGGTTGCCCCAACGCGATTTCTTTCACCTGCGTTTCCGCAATCTTCAACTCTGCCTTCAACCGCGTCGGCTGCGCGATTTTCGCTAGCGCCGCCCCCATCAATATCTTCTGCCCCACTTCGACTGACATCTGTTGCAAGACACCCGCCGCCCCGGCCCTTACCTTCAGCTGCCCCACCTGCTGCTGTTTCAAGGTCCGTGCCGCCTTTTGCTTCTCAATCTGCACCTGCTGGGAACCAAGCTGCGCTTCCACGGACTCCTTGGTAATCTCAATCCTCTGCCGTTCGATCTTGTAGCGCCCTTCGAGCTCATCGGCTTTCGCCTTCGAAAGCTTGAATTCGAGGTCGGCTTTCAAACCCAACTTCAGCAACGCCTCATCGCGTTCCGACGTCAGCTTCGCTTGCACCAATTCCGACTGCACCCGCGCCGCCGTCGACTCCTGATCGAGCCGCGCCGATTCCAACTTCACCTTCAAATCCTTATAGGTCGCCTCGGCCTGCTTCACCGCCCAATCCGCGTCTACCGCCGCCAACTGTAACTCGGGATTCGAAAGCTCCAGCAATATCGTATCCGGCTGTACCGCGGCGCCCGCCCGCAGGAAGATACGGTCAACCCGCCCGTCGGTGATCGCGGGAACGAAGAGAATTTCCTCCGGTACCAGCGTTCCCATGCCCCGCACGTTCCGCAGCATCGGGCCGCGCTTCACCGTGTCCGGCCACAAGGTCGACGCTTCCACCGCCACCGCCGCCGGCTGGAGCTTAGACAACCAAAACGTCAGCCCGCCCCCTGCCGCTAACACCACCACTGCCATGATGGCTCGCTTGATGTTCTTCTTTCTGGATACTCCGGTCCGGGCTACGTCCATATGGTTGATTCCTCCTTCCATAATCGCAAGCGCCGGGCCAAAGGGCACGGCGCTTGCAAATCATCAGGTTAGCGGCACCACCGCTCGCTCGAAGTGTCCGCTTATGGGACGCAGGTGCGCGGGATCAGCGCAGACCCATTATCAGGCTCTCCACCCGTTCGGCATCCTTGGCGCGCCGCCTCTCCCGCAGCATACGGGCATAAGCTTGGTAAGCTGCGGCGATAGGCGCTTGGCTGGTCGCCGAAAGTCCTCGGACCAGCGCCGAGGCCTCCCCTAATGCCCGTTCCGCCCTGACGAAATCCTGCTTCTGCAAGTAGACGCTGGCCAACTCCGTGAGAACGAAGGAAGCTCGGTCCGGTTGGGCTCCCAACTCTGGTAGCAGTCCACTCAATAGGATTTCGGCCTCGGTCCACCGGTGCTGCAGAAGAAGGGCCTGGGCCAGATGGTGCCGTGTGTTCCCGTCGGCCGCGTCTACTTTCAACACCCGGCGGAACAGCGCTTCGGCGCCGGTGGCCTTCGCTTGCTGCAAGAATAGCGATCCTAAGTTTTCGACGATCGTTAGCGTTTGCGGATGCATTGGACCCAGCTTCGCCTCCGACACCGCCAGCGCTTGGCGATACCACGGTTCGGCTTCCAACAGATGGCCGCGGCCTACTTCGAGATCGCCCAGGTTGCTCCAAATCGCCGCGACGGTCGGGTGCTCCCGGCCCAGGATCGGCAAGGCGACCTCCTGCGCCCGCTGGATCAGCTCGAACGCTTCGTCAAGGAGATTCCGCTTGCGCAGCAGCGTTCCCAGGTTGTTCAACGCCGATGCCAGCGCCTCGCCCGGCGGGTTCCCCTGCCGAATCGTCAGAGCTTTTCGATAGGCCGCCTCCGCCCCCTCCAAGTCCCCCCGATCCTGCCGCACGGTACCCAGATTGTTGAGGGAATTGGCAATGTCGGGATGATTGTCGGGCAGTCCCCCCAGGCGGATCGCCAGCGCCCTTTCGTGCGCTTCCTGGGCCCGCTCATACTGCTTCTGCGATCGCAACATCGTCCCCAGATTGCTGAGCGTCGTCGCCTGCTTCAACCTCGATTTCACCGCCGACCCTTCTCGCATGGCCAGCGACTCGTTGTAGAGCTTCTCCGCCCGTTCGTATCGACCCGCCAAGCGCTCTACCTCGGCAAGGTTGTTCAGGGTGGTGGCCAGGTCGTCCGACGCTGGTCCATAGGCCATCCGCCAGAACCCAGCCGCTCGCTCGTACTCGGTCACCGCTAATTCATAGCGCCCCGTTTGGTGCAGCAGCGATCCATAGTTATTGTGCGCCTTCGCCCGCAAAAGCGCGGGAAACTGATGCTCCTCCGCGGCATCCACGGCGCGCCGGTAAATCCGTTCCGATTCTTCCCGATCCTGGCTGGCCGCTTGCAAGGCCTTGCTCAACAGGATTTCCCAATCCTCAACTCGTCGAAGCTCCGCCATTTCCGGGAGCGTCACCAGTGCAAACAACAAATAGAACATGCTGCCTCCTGCTCCCGATATACGGCCCAACCGTTCAGCCGTTCGCAGAATGGGGCAAGCTCCCCTGGGCCGGGGTAGAACGGCGCGCGCCGGCTTGGCTTTGTTGCAATCTGGCTAAAAAGTGGATAAAGTCTCAACACTATGTGGAAAGGTCTAGTCCTCGCTCTCTCCCTCGCCGCCGCCACCTTCGCCCAAAGCGAACGCGGCCTTATAGCTGGCACGCTTACCGATCAATCGGGAGCCGCCGTGCCCGCGGCCGAAGTTGTCATCGTCAACCGGGACACCAA
>JBBRIO010000170.1:0-9472 GCA_038220855.1 Bryobacterales bacterium
GGACACGGCACTATCCCTCCACTCACCGCCAACGCCACCAGCGAGCCCCCGCTCACCTCGTCCACCTCGTGGCTATGCCCGTGGTCCAACACCCCCGTCCGCTGCAGCAACAACCAAACCCCCACCAACACAATCGACGCGCTCGAAATCACCCCCAACGTCTTCACCAGTTGCGCCGCCATCACATACTGCGACAAATACAACGTCACCATCCCCAACCCAAACACGCTGATCGTATGCGTCAACGTCACCATCCCCCCCAACAAAATCGCGTGCCGAAACGTCCCCCGCGCCCCCACCAGGTACGCCGCCACAATCGTCTTCCCATGCCCCGGCGCCATCGCATGCATCGCCCCAAATCCAAACGCCACCGCCAACCCCGCCAGCCACAACCCAACCGAAATCTCCTCCTTCCCCAGCAATTCGCTCAAATAATCGCCCTTGGCCACCTCCCCCCTCGCCGGCACCGCCCCCGGCGTCGCCACCGGCTCCCGGCTCACCGGCTGCGCCACCGGAGCCACCGTAACCGGCTGCACCGGTGCCGCCTTCGCCACCGTCCAAGCCAACTCCGCCCGCAGATCCTGCGGCGGCGCCATCGTCGCGTCCTCCGGATACTTCGTCAATCCCGCGCTCCGCTCCACCGCCCCCTGCGACGCCCGCGTCAAGCTAGCCCCCGGCCCCGCCGCAATCACAATCTCCTTCCAACCCGCCCGCTCCGCGTAGTTCCGGTCTTCAAACGTCACCGCCCCGGCCCCCGCCGCCACCTCCAACTCCCCCTCCACCCGCATCACCACCATCTGCCCCGCCCCTTCGCTCAACTTCGCCGTCACCCGTTTGACCACCGCCGTCACCGGCTTCCCGTCCACCCGAATCTCCAACCCCTTCGCCCACTCCCCCATCTGCCCCGCCGCCTTCCCGTCGAGCGCCGCCCCAGGCCCGTCCGCCTTCACCCCCCACTGCCGCAGCAGCTCAAACGTCGGAATCTCCGCCAAGTCCAACGCATACCGCAACCGCAATCCCGACGCCGTCGCCTCCAATCGGGTATAGTGGCTAACACTAAAATTCCCCATCGGATGCCCAAAGGCGGACGACAAGGTCAAAAGCAAAATCGGCAGAGGATGGCGACAAAACATTACAATAGGTTCTACGTCTTTAGTGACAGGCCGGATGTATGCCCCCAGTAATCACAGCACAGGACGTGCCCTCGCATGGACATCTCGAAATAGCCACCGGGACAATTGTAACCCCCGCGGCCCGCGATCTTGCGCGAGAACGCGGCGTCGCCCTCGTCGAACTCCCCGCCTCCCAAATTCGCCCCCCCGTTGATCCCGCCCGCACCATCGCCATCGGAGCCGATCACGGCGGCTTCCGCATGAAGGAAACCCTGAAACCCGTCCTCCTCGAACTCGGCTATCTCGTCCTCGATGTCGGCGTCGCCTCCGAACAACCCGTCGACTATCCCGACCTCGCTGAAAAAGTAGCTAACGCCGTCGCCGCCCGCCAAGCCGCCTATGGAATCATGATCGACGGTGCCGGCATCGGCTCCGCCATGGCCGCCAACAAAGTCCCCGGCATCCGCGCCGCCCTCTGCTACGACCGCGCCTCCGCTCGCAACTCAAAGGAGCACAACGCCGCGAACGTCCTCACCCTCGGCGGCAAAATGCTAACAATGAGCCAGGCCGAAGAAGTCCTTCGCACCTGGCTCGCCACCCCCTACGCCGCCGGCCGCCACCAAGTCCGCATCGACAAAATTACCGCCCTCGAAAAGAAACACGCCCTGTGACCGAAGCCGAACTCGAACAACTCGTCGCCCAAATCGGAGAGGAAATTCTCTCCCGCGTCCAACCCTCCGCCCGCCGCGGCGAAGGCCTCAACATCCCCGAACTCGTCTGCCCCGATTGCACCGGCCGCTGCGCCCAAACCTGTGAGAAGAAGACGAAGGAAATCGTCGCCGCCGGCGCCTGTCGCGTCTCCGCCAGCGAAAAACTCACCCGCATCGATAACGGCCTCGCTTCCCTCATCGACCACACCATCCTCCGCCCCGATGCCACCGAAGACGAAGTCCGCAAAATCTGCGCCGAAGCCCGCAAATACGTCTTCGCCAGCGTCTGCGTAAACCCCTATTGGGTCCCCCTCGTGGCCCGCGAACTCCGCGGCTCCGCCGTTAAAGTCTGCACCGTCGTCGGCTTCCCCCTCGGCGCCACCACCACCGCCTCCAAGTGCGCCGAAACCGCCGAAGCCATTAAAAACGGAGCCACCGAAATCGACATGGTCCTCAACATCGGAGCCCTCAAATCCGGCGACCTCCCCACCGTCGAATCCGATATCCGCGCCGTCGCCGAAACCTCCCATCGCGGCGGAGCCATCCTCAAAGTCATCCTCGAAACCGCCCTCCTCAACGATCAGCAAAAAGTCGCCGCCTGCCAGGCCGCCAAACAAGCCGGCGCCGATTTCGTCAAAACCTCCACCGGCTTCGCCAAGTCCGGTGCCACCGCCGCCGACATCGCCCTGATGCGCGCAACGGTCGGCCCCAACATCGGCGTGAAAGCCTCCGGTGGCATCCGCTCCTACGAGGATCTCAAAACCATGGCCGCCGCCGGGGCCACCCGCATCGGCGCTAGCGCCTCCGTCCAAATCCTCGCCGAAGCAGGCAAACAATGACCCCAACCCCCCCCGGCGTCCGCTTCAAAGACCGCACCGAAGTTCTCGACTTCCTCCTCGAAGTCGCCGCCGCCACCCAGGAAACCCTCGACCTCGACCGCATCCTCAGCAACGTCGCCAGCATCGTCGCCCGCGTCATCCCCTCCCAACTCTTCGCCATCTTGCTTTATAGCGAACGCCGCAAAGGCCTCCGCATCCGCTACGCCCTCGGCCATCGAAAAGAGATCGTCGAGAATCTGCTCATTCCCCTCGGCGAAGGCCTCACCGGCATCGCCGCCCAAACCCGCGAAACCGTTCTCTCGAACGACGTCCGGACCGACCCCAACTACCTCCCCGCCCTCGACGCCGTCCGCAGCGAACTCGCCGCCCCCATGATCGCCCGCGGCAAACTCGTCGGCGTCATCGACCTCCAATCCACGTCCCTCAACGCCTACAGCGAGTACGACAAAATGCTCGTCCACCTCCTCGCCTCCCGCGTCGGTTCATCCATCGATAACGCCCGCCTCTACCGCCGCGTCGACGTCCAGCACCGCACCATGCGCACCCTCGCGCGCGTCTCTCAGGAATTCTCCTCCATCCTCGATCTCGACGAACTCCTCCGCAAACTCGCCGCCATCATTCGCTCCCTCATCGACTACGACGCCTTCTCCATTCTCCTCATCGATGAACCCCGCCAGGTCCTCCGCCATACTTTCTCCATTCGCTACGACGAAGAAGTCACCCCCGACAACGTCCCCCTCGGCGAAGGCATCACCGGTGCCGCCGCCCGCCTCCGCCAGCCCATGCGCATCGAAGACACCGCCGCCGACCCCCGCTACATCGCCGCCCATCCCAACATCCGCTCCGAAATCGCGGTGCCCTTGATCCTCCGTGACCGCGTCATCGGCGTCATCGACGTCGAAAGCGCCCGCCTCAATAACTTCACCCTCGAACACGTCCGCACCCTCACCCTCCTCGCCCCCACCATCGCCAGCGCCGTCGAAAACGCCCGCCTCTACGACGAGATCACCCAGCGCGAGCAGCGTATGGAGCACGATCTCCAAGCCGCCCGCAAGCTCCAGTCCATCCTCCTCCCCAGCGACCCCCCCGAAGTCGAAGGGCTCCAAATCGCCGTCGGCCTGAAGCCCGCCCGCGAAATCTCCGGCGACCTGTTCGACTTCTTCGACTACGAAGAGGGCCAGATGGCCATCGTCTTCGGGGACTCCTCCGGCAAAGGTGCCGCCGCCGCCCTCTACGCCGCCCTGGTCGGCGGCCTGCTGCGTTCTCTCGCCCGCCGCAAACGAGGCCCCGCGGACCTCCTCCGCGCCCTGAACACCAACCTCGCCGAACGCAAGGCCGAAGCCCAATATGCGACCCTCCTTGCCATGCTCTGGGACGCCCGCACGATGCGCCTGACGATGGCCAACGCCGGCGGTACCCCGCCCATCATCTGCCGGGGCGACGAGCTGTTAAATCCCGAAACCTCGGGCGTCCCCGTCGGTCTGCTCGAGGACCGCCGCTATGACGAAACCGTCGTCCAACTCCAATCCGGCGACTTAATCGTCCTGACCTCTGACGGCATCCTGGACGCGTTTAACGAAGCGGGCGTCGAGTATGGCGTCGACCGCCTCGGCCTCACGATCAAGCGTCACTGCGGCGACGTCCCTCAAATTGTCGTCGACGCCATCTTCGCCGACGTCCAACTCCACGTCGGCGAAGCCCCCCAGTTCGACGACCAGACCATTCTCATCCTCCGCGTCGAGTAGGCCCCGGTTGCTGTTGATCCGCAATTACGGTACACGTGGGAAGTGAAAAGCTTCTTCCTGAGGACCTCCCGGCCCTCAGGCGTTAGGCCCACCTTGATCGGGTCACACCAGAACAGATCCACACCATTCAAGGCCTCATGGAATCGATGCTGACACCGAATTCTCTTATTCCATTTGAGGACGAACCCGTATCCTACGACGAGCGTGTCGCTATCAATGCGGGAATCGTATCGCTCGAAGCCAATGGCGGAGCCTCCAGGGAGGAAGTCCTGGCCGAATTCGGCCTAACGATGGCTGAGTTTGATCGGATGGCCGACCCTCTGGTTCCAAAGCAGTAATAGCTAAGCGCGTCAACTGGTGGCCTCTCACAACGGCAACGCCTCCGCCAGCACCCGCTCCCGCTCCGTCACCACATCCACCCGCGAGTGCAACAGCGCTTCCAGGTCCGCCCCCAGCCCCCCCAAATCAAACAGCGACCGCCCCGGTTCCAGCTCCACCAGGAAGTCGATGTCGCTCTCCCCATCGCTCTGCGCCCGCGCGACCGATCCAAAGACCCACAACCGTCAGGCCCCCCGCCGCTCCGCGATCTTCAAAATCGCAGGATTCCATTCCGTCCGCAGTTCCTCACGCGTCATGCCGCTCTCTCCCTCCAGCATAAACCCACCCGACGCCTGTTCTACCATAAAGGTTCATCCCTCATTCCCCGATGCTCCTCCCTCCCTTCACTTACCGCCAACAGAATCTATTCGTCGAAGGCTGCGACCTCGAAGCCATCGCCCGCCGCGAAGGCACCCCCCTCTACGTCTATTCGAAAGAGGCAATCCTCACCCGCTACCAAGCCTATGAATCTGGCCTCGCTAGCGTCCCGCATCAAATCTGTTACGCCGTCAAAGCCAACTCCAACCTATCTATCCTCCGCCTCCTCGCCGAAGCCGGCGCCGGTTTCGACATCGTCTCCGGCGGCGAACTCTTCCGCGTCCTCCAAGCCGGCGGCGACCCCGCCAAAGTCGTCTTCTCCGGCGTCGGCAAAACCCGCGACGAGGTCGAGTACGCCCTCTCCACCGGCATCCACTCCTTCAACTGCGAAAGCGAAGCCGAACTTCAGCTCATCAGCGCCATCGCCGCCCGCCACGACAAAACCGCCCGCATCGCGCTTCGTGTCAATCCCCACGTCGACGCCGCCACTCACCCCTACATCTCCACCGGCCTCCGCGACCACAAATTCGGTGTCGACATCACGGAAGTCGAAGCCGTCTACGCCCGCGCCCTCGCCCTCCCCAACCTCCTCCTCGAAGGCGTCAGCGCCCACATCGGCTCCCAACTTCTCAACACCAACCCCCTCCTCGAAGCTCTCGACGCCCTCCTCCAACTCATCGACCGCCTCCGCGCCATCGGCGTACCCATCACCCACCTCGACATCGGCGGAGGCCTTGGTGTCCCTTATAAAGAGGATCAAATCGAACCCCTCGTCGCCGACCATCTCGCCGCCGTCTGCGCCCGCTGCGCCGGCAAGAATCTCACTTTAATGACCGAACCCGGCCGCTCCATCGTCGGCCCCGCCGGCGTCCTCGTCACCCGCGTTCTCTACCGCAAAAAGACCGAGACCAAGGAGTTCGTCATCGTCGACGCCGCCATGAACGACCTCATCCGTCCGGCGCTGTATCAAGCCCACCACGAGATCGTCCCCCTGCGCAAAACCTTCCCCGGCACCTTTATTGCCGACGTCGTCGGCCCCGTCTGCGAGTCTGGCGACTTCTTCGCCCGCGACCGCGAAATCGCCCAGTGTCTCCCCGGCGATTTCCTCGCTTTGGCCACTGCCGGAGCGTATGGCTTCGTCCTGGCGAGTAACTACAACACCCGCCCCCGCGCCGCCGAAGTCCTCGTCGACGGCGACCAGTGGAGCATCGTCCGTCGTCGCGAGACGTACGAGGATCTCATTCGCGGCGAGTAAGCCATGCGCGTCACCCTGGATCATTGGACCACCTACCGTTACAACAGCGCGGTAACCCTCGACCCGCACACGGTCCGTCTCCAGCCCCGCATGAGCGGCACCCAGTGGCTCCTGGCCTTTACTCTCGAAATCCGCCCCACCCCGGCCGGCACCGCGGAATGCCTCGATCAGGACGGCAACTTGGCCCACTACGCCTGGTTCGCCGCCCCCACCCAGGAACTCAGCATCCGCACCCGTTCCACGGTGCGTCTGCTTCGCGAGAACCCCTTCGATTTCCTCCTCGGCAAGGATCCTTTGCGTCTCCCCCTCTGGTACCAGGAGCCGTTGTCGTCGTCCTTGTTTGCCTACCGTCTCACCAATCAAATCGGCTCCCCCGTGAAGGATTTTGCCTTGGGCCTAGCGGCGGGAGCGAAGGGAGATGCGATAGCGTTTCTGACGGCCTTGAATCGGGAGTTACACACGACGTGCCGCCAGTTGACCCGTCCTGACGGCCCGGCGTGGCGTTCGGACGAGACGCTGCGTCTCCGCCAGGGAGCCTGCCGGGATCTAGCGGTACTCTTCTGCGACGCCTGTCGGGTGATGGGGATTGCCGCTCGCTTCGTCAGCGGCTACGAGTGTGCGTCGGCGGGCCGGTCGGATTCGTATATGCATGCTTGGGCGGAGGTGTATCTTCCCAACGCTGGCTGGCGGGGTTATGACCCGTCGCGGGGCTTAGCCGTATCGAACGCCCACGTAGCGGTAGCGGCCGGCTTCGACTTCGAACTAGCCGCCCCGATCTCCGGCACGTTTACCGGAACCGGAGGGGCCACCATGACGGCCTCCATCGTCATGAACGCCGATCCCGACGCGACGCAGCCTCCCGCACCGTTGCTTTAACGGCAGTTTAACGGCACAATAACGGAAGTCGGCGCTGCCGGCAAACTGCCGATCCGGTGCAAGAGTCGAACCACCCAGCAGAACCGCCCGCGGACCGCTCCACGCGATCAAGTACTTTCTCTGCCTCTCGAGCCTGCTTCACGATACCCCTCACAGTCCGCGTTCGCGCTCATACTCAGAAACGCTTTTAGTGCGGCCTGCCGCGACCTCTGCGAGCCCACGGTCAATCGAGTCGAGAATCTTCGGGTCGAGCGGTAGCCCGTCGAGAAGGCAACTCATCTATCAGATTGTGGAGTTCTTCTCGTGTCTTCATTCCCAGCGTCCTCAAACTCTCCTATTCTAACTCCACGCCACACCTAAACCGGATCGTGAAGATGACAACCGAGGCATCACCCGGATCACTCCGCGTACTCCCCATTCGGATATTAAGGCTTAGCAATCCCCGCCGGAATCTGCAAACGAATCGGCACCGGGGCATTACTCTGCATCGGCCATTCGCGCGCAGACTGCGGTGCTTCGATCAGAGAAGTCCACTCACCAGTTAAATCTGTCCACAAAATTGCGACAGGTCTGCTCCGACCGGCAGTTTCGCCGCCGCGCTGGCGCAAGCATTCTTTCAGCCGTTACACTAGCAATAAAACTTGATCTCCTCACTGCCCACGCTCGAAAGCAGCTGGAATTGTCAAACGAAGTTCTTCCCGGTCGATGACTTCATAGACTGGCCTTTTGCCGCTGAGCCGCTCGGATCGATCCAATATGATCAATACGCCTTCGCCCCGGCGATCCATCATGGTCCGGCGCTCCGTTTCTATGCCCCGCACTTGGGTAGGCACAGGACATCTGGCTAATAAACTGGTGATGACTTCATTGCGGACTGACTGTCGCAAGGGCAAACTATCGACAGTCATGGTGTTCGCCAGGGCCCCCGGGACCAAGATTTCTAGCCGGTCGGAATACATGCGAAGCCGAATTTTTGAGCCCGATATGGAATAATCCCGGTGGGCAACCGCGTTTACCAGTGCCTCCAAAATTGCGGTTAAGTCATACTGGGGCTTGTCCATACGCCCGACGGCTTTGGTGGCCTGTACGGACATGTTTCTGCTGACAAACGATAAGGCTGTGGTGACCTGCTCATCCAGCGGCCCGGTGCAGTCGAGCGCGTCCAACTGGTAAGGGCCTTGTTCGTCCGGCACCGCGGTGCGACCGCGATAGGCAACCGCCTGGATGAAAGCATTCGGCAAGAAACGCCTTGGCTCCCGGCTGGCCATTAAAATCCCGGAGATGGTTGGTTTGATTGTGCCGTCCTGTGCCGGGAAGGCAAGGCCCAGCTTGCCCAAGGTAATGGTTGGTTCTTCCAGATTGGAGTAGGAACCGGTAAATCTCCGCCAAAGTTCTTCCGTCATATCCTGAAGCACGCTCGGTTCCACCACCAATTCGTCAAATCGAATGAGCCGGGACTGGCTGCGCTGCTGAAACAAGCGCGACAAATAATCGGGGCTCATTTGACGTTTGCTGCTTCCCATCCGGTGAAAATACCCGCCGGGGCTGCGGTGAACGAACAAGGAGCGAGGCAAAGAGAGCTTTAATATCGGAACCTCTTCGCCGAAAGCGTTTGGCAATCTCAGGCGCTCGATACGAATGAGGAGTTGCGGGTCGATGGACTGCAAACAGATTTCGCGAACGAAAGTCTCGAGTGCATCCAGATTTTCAATGGCAACACCAATTACTTCCCTCGGGTTGTCATTCACTCCCAGCAAGCAAACTCCCCCTTCCGCATTCGCAAATGCGGCCAACTCATCGGCAAGCCCGTCACGATTCGGGCCCGCCACTTTAGCGCCGGCAAAGCGCACTTCTTTCAGTTCCAAGCGGGAATCTTCGCCTAACTGAATCTGCCTCAACAACTCCAACTCCGAATCAAACATGTGACCGACCCTCCTGCAACCTCTTGTAGCGACGATCCAGCGCTTCTCTCCCGCCTTCCATCACTTTGCAAACTTCTTCGTCTGGATTTCAACTGGCGCTAACGCCTCGACAACTCCTTTAGAATCTAACAGAGCAAGCATCCAATCGGACGAATACGTAAGTCGGTGGGATTAATCATCTCGATTCCGTTTCCAAACGCCTGCTCGGCCACATCCCGAACCACTTTGAAGTTCTCCCCATACATTCCATCAGGGCAGACCATGACCTCAGGGCCTTCCGGCGATTTCAAGGCAAAAACGCCGCTTGTTAGGCCACC
>JBBRIO010000171.1:0-9459 GCA_038220855.1 Bryobacterales bacterium
CAAGGACAACTTCCGTTCGACGGGGATGGGGGCGGCGTCGGTCATCAAATCCCGTAACGATCGTCCTGGTACGAACTCCATCACGATATACGTGACGGCTTCGTCCTCGGCCAATTCGAACACCGTAACGATATTGGGATGGCTGAGGGAACCGGCAGACTGGGCCTCCCTGGAGAACCGCTCGTAGAGTTCCTTCCCCCCGGCAAAACTCCGCAACTCCTGCGTAGGAATGGTTTTGATCGCGACGACCCGATTGATCTTCGGATCCTGCGCTTTATATACGATTCCGAATCCGCCCCGACCGAGCTCGCCCAGAATGGTGTACCGGCCTATCTTCTCCATAGGAAAGTACTAGGATATCCGACATTTGGCTTTTCTGCGCTCCGTAGTGCAAATTCGTTGCCCCGTTGTCGAGTGGTGAACACTTCGGCGAGGTGTTATGCAGCGGCAAGGGCGACGCCACACTTGCTTGAGGTGGGTGTCACACGACTGAAATTCCGGATTTTAGCCCCAGTTAAATCGTCATCCGCCTCCTTTAATCGTGTTTGTCCATCTTTTGTTCACTTTATAGATTTTCCACTTGACGCGTCGCCGAGGGAGGACTACTATTGTTTTGTTCTCTGGTTTAGTAGCTTTAACAACTCACGGAAGGTGTACTATGGGTCCCTGCACGACCTTTCACATCGGCGATAAAGTGGTTTACCCAAACCACGGTGTTGGAACTATCGAAAATATCAGCACTCGATCGTTTGGTACGCAGTCGGAGCGTTTTTATCTGCTTCGGCTGACGTACAACAGTCTCACGGTGATGGTGCCTTTCAGCCACGTCTCTGACGTCGGTCTTCGAAAGGTAACCAAATCAACGGAGGCCAACCGAGTCCTAGCGTTCCTGACAACGGCTGAGTGTAAACGCACTCAGGACTGGAAGGACCGCTTCAAAGAGAACTCCGAAAAGATGAGGGTCGGCGGCTTATCCGGCGTCTCTGAAGTCTTTAAGGAACTCGTTTTGCTCCAGACCGCCAAGCCGCTCTCCTTCCGCGAGAAGAAGATGCTCGATTGTGCGCGTCGGATGTTGATCACTGAAATCTCTATCGCCCGGACGATGTCGGAAAAATGCGCTATCGAGCTGCTTTCGAAGACACTAGCCAAGGCTAACCTGCCCATGCCCGAAGCGATGTAACCTGGTTTTCGTGAAGATCACGAAAATTGAGACCCTTAGACTAGCCCATGGCGTAACGGTTCATGCCGGTCCGATTCAGTGGCTTTGGGTCCGTATCCATACCGACAGTGGCCTCTTCGGCCTCGGGGAAACCTACCCCCACCCCGCCGCCGAAGAGGCTGTTGTGCATGCAAGCCTCGCGCCCCGCCTCCTCGGCCAGGACCCGTCTCGCATTGATGCCCTATGGGCCTTGATGTTCGAAGCGATCTCTTATAGTGGTTGGGCGGGGGCGGAGATGCGCGCGATTTCGGCCATCGACATGGCGCTTTGGGATTTGGCGGGCAAGGTGGCGAACCAACCGGTCTATCAACTTCTCGGGGGTGCGTCCCGCGACCGAATCCGCACCTATAATACCTGTTACGATCACCTCAGCTTTCTTACTGAACCGGTCGAACTCGCCGCGAGTCTGCTCGAATCGGGGATCTCGGCGATGAAGATCTGGCCGATGGATCCGATTGCCAAAGAATCAGGCGGGCATTCCATCACGGCCGAACAACTCCGCCGCGGTCTTGAACCGCTTCGTCTTATAAAGAAGGAGTTCGGCGACCGGATGGACGTGGCGATGGAGTTTCATGGCTTTTGGAATCTTCCGTGCGCGATCCGGATTGCCCGGGCCTGCGAAGAGTACGAACCGATGTGGCTGGAAGAGATGCTGCCCCAAGACAATCTGTCCTCTTATCGGGAACTGGCCTTGGCGACCCACCTGCCGCTCACGATTTCGGAACGATTGATGACGCGATGGCAATACCGGGAACTTCTCGAAAATCGCGCGGCCCGCACCGTCATGCCGGATATCTCGTGGGTCGGCGGCCTTTCGGAGGCGCGTAAGATCGCGAACATGGCGGAGACGTGGTATTTGCCGACCGCGCCGCATAACTGCGGCGGCCCTGTTCTTCATGCGGCGTCGCTCCACCTGGCAGCCAACCTGACGAACCTCCAGATCGTCGAGTCCGTTCGCCGCCACTACGCCGAAGAGTATACGGCGATTGTGGGCGAACTCGCCCGGCCGCGCGAAGGCCACTTCGACCTGCCGGGAGGCCCCGGACTGGGCATCGACCTCGCACCCGGCGTCTTTGACCGGCCGGACCTGATCCGCCGGGAGACGGTCCGGTAGGCGAAATACCTTAGGCAATTCGAGCAAAAAGAACCGACTAGGGCTAAGAATCAGGCATTCGCCGCGTAGTAACGGCGCTTACTTTTGCCTACTATAGGGATGGTTCTTGCCCATTTTCTCTCGAGATGCTCTGCCACTACTGCCAGAATCCGATTTCGCTGCTTCGGCGGCTCAGTGACCCTGAGTTTTGTTCCCCGAAGCATCGGGAAAGCTATCTGCGGGAGCAGTCCGACTTGGCCATCGCTCGCTTACAGCCGGTCGCTCGTGCGCGGGCAGCGGCGACGGCGGCACGTGTGGCTGTATTGGAAACGATTCCGCCTTTGCCGGCAAAGGCAACGCCGTCCCGATCCGTTCTCGCAGGGCCAGCTTCGCTTCCCCCGCTCCATACGCGCGAGTACTGGAGTTATGAACTCCCGGCCGAGCCGATGTCGAGTCCGATCGGCGTCATGCTGCGGGGGACCGAACTCGACCTAGGGGCCCGTTCCCCCAATTTTGCGACCTCGGTCGTGTCCTTCTGGCCAGTTCCCTTTTTGGGCGAGCCGACGAGCGCGCCCTTGGACACCGGAGCCCGTACCCGGCCCACTTTGCCTATTTCGCCACTTTTGACGCTGGCGTGGAACGGAGTGGGGTCGGTGCGGCAGGTAGAACCGGCGGAGCCAGCGACGCGCCTGATCCCGCTCAGCATTCTTCCGTCGTGGAGTCTCCCCCAACCCTGCGCGAGCCCGAGCGCTGTCCGATCGGCGGCTTCGGGAGTGCCGGTGGGTCCCGTTCGGCGTTCTGCCGCCCCGCTTATATTGCTCGTCGCCCCCGGCGTGGTGATGCCGCCGTCTCCGCCCCGCCCATCCTCAGGGCTGGGTGTGGCGATCCCGGCCGAACCCGTCAGTTACCCCACCCGTTGCCTTTGGACGATGGCTCGATCGGTGGGCGACGTTCGGGAACTGTTGTTCACTGAGGAGTCCCGGTACGCCGACCGACTGGAACGACAACTGGAATTGATGGCCGAGGGCGTCGGGTTGTGCGGGCGGGTCGCCATTCCCACGCCGGCTCCTTACGGATGGCCGCAGTCCATCGTCCCTTATCCGAACTCGTTTAGCTTCCGCGTTTCGTTGGCCAAACCGAATCTTTGTCTTGCGTCCACCGCGCTCGCTATCAGCAGCGGCTTGCAGGCGGTTCCCCTCCCGTCACCGCGAATGGGGGCGACTGTGACACAACCGGAAGCCGAGGCCACTTCCGCGAACATTCCGACGCACTACCCGGCGCCACCCACGCTTCCCGGAACCTGGTCGTTCGCCCAGTCCCTGCTGCGGACGCCGTCCTTACAGTCCGTCGCTTCCACGACCGGTCCCACCGGCGCACTAGTTCATCCAGTTCCGCCGACGATCCTTAATCGTCCCCATTTACGAAGCGCCGCGCCGGAGTTGGCTCAGGCGCGAAAGCTCGTCCCCATTGGGCCCCCCGCGGTCCGAAACTCAGCCACGGGCTCGGTTGAGCCGCTTCCTGAAGCGCCGACCATCACGATCAACCTGCTCGATCGCCACTTCGAGCTGGCCAAGCCGAGCACGCCTCCGCCCGAACTGTACCCCCTCAACCCCTCCGAGGCGCTGGCTTCGGTCCGAGCGTGCCTCGTGTCGATCATGCCCCAACCGGCCACACCGGTCGTCATCGTTCCCCATTCGCCGATCCGGAACCATCATCAAAGCACAGCGCTTCGCATCCACCTGTTTTCGCTGGATCATCTGGTCCCTGGCCCCCGGAAACAACTCTCGCGAGCCACCGCGATCGACCCGTGCACTTGGCGCGGGCGGCCTGTTTGGCCAACGACTCAACTACGGCGTATCTCGCTCAAAGAAAAGAACTCGACCCGCACGATCGCCCTGCACGACGTTCGCCAAGCTCTGCAGAAGGAGACGTTCGATCGCGCAAAACGGTTCTGGAAATTGGCTCCGGCCGACTTAAAATGGCTCGCCTTTGGCCTTCCGCTGATCCTTGGCTTCTGGCTCTGGCCGACGCAGCCGGTCTCGGTCGAAGTCCCATCGCCACTTCCGGCGGTGGCTAAGGCGACGAAGAAGGCGACCGCCTCGAGTTTTTTCGAAAAGGCCGCACAGACCAACCTGAACATCAACTTTGGATCGTTCGAGGAACGGATTGCCAACCGGGCCAGCATTCACCTGGAAGAGGATTTTAGCGCCGGACTGGGCCTTTGGGAAGGAGAGGGCAACTGGGCCCGCTCTTGGACCTACGATAAGAGTGGCGTTGTCCGCCCTGGTCGCATGGCCATCTACCAACCTTCGATTCCGATGGTTGACTACGCCTTTGACATCACGGCCGCAGTTGAACGCCGGTCCATCTCCTGGATGGTGCGGGCCTCGAGTCTTCGGAACTATGTTGCGGCGCGACTCAACGTTTCCGGAAGTGGCCCCAACCAAAGACTGAGCTTTGAACGATGGACGGTGAAAGACGGTCGCGTCACACGGCGCCAGACCATGCCGATTCAATCGCCCCTGGGTAACGTCACGAAGGTAAAAATCCACATGGAAGTGACGGGAAACACCTTCGCGACGACCCTTCAGGACCAGGCCATCGACGTCTTTACGGACTCGACCCACCCTTCTGGCGGCATCGGCCTATTCAGCGGAGACGGCGATCAACCGCGAATTTACCGAATTGAACTGACCCATCAACATGATTTTTTCGGCAAGCTATGTTCTTTTCTCGCTCCTCACCCGATTACTAAAGCAGGAACCATTCGTCCATGAGCACCTATCGCCCTTCGTCAAACAGCTCCAAGCCCGTCGTCCCTCAGTCAATTCCGAGTTCCGGGCCTGGCGCATCGCTAGCCCGTACTGTAGCCCTGCATATGGAGGGTCGAACGCGCGAAGCGCTTGGGGAGTTGGACGTAGCGTTGAGTTTATCGCCCGATCACCCGGAACTGCTGGCTGCCCGCGGCCATCTGCTGTGTGAACTGGAGCAGTTTGAAGACGCGGCGAAAAGCTACAGCCGTCTGCTGGAACTCTCGCCTGGCCATGCGGCTGCCGTGTACAATCTGGCGGTATGCTTGGAAAAACTGGGCAAGTGGGAAGACGCGGCGGAACGGTTCGTCGAAGCCCAGGATCTGGACCCACAACGGGTCGAAGCGAAGCTCGGCCTCGGCATTTGTCAATTGCACCTGGAAAAACCGGAACCGGCCTTGGCCGCATTCGACGAATATCTGAAGGCAAAGCCTAAGGACGAGACGGCGGAGTTTGGCAAGGCCGTGGCCCTGCAGTTGTTGTGGCGGTTCGACGATGCAACCGCCCTCTACCAGCAAGTCCTTATCCGTAACCCGAAATCGGAAGAGGCCCTGACCAATCTCCTCGCTATCGCTCTCACGCGGAAGGATGACGACGCCGTCCATCGCTGCGCCGAACAACTGCTTTCGTTCCGGCCATATTCTCAGGCGGCCATGGAAGGTTTGGCCACAGTTGCCTTCAATCGGGGAGACTTTGAAGCAGCCGCCAAACTCTGCCAAAAGTTGGTTGAACTCACCCCCGACCATTTTGAGCGTTGGTTCAATCTTGGCGTTGCTTGTCAAAAGCTGAAAAAGTACGAACAGGCGCTGCGTGGCTATGCCGAAGCGGTCCGCATCCGTCCCGACGCCAAGCAGGGGTTCATCAACCTCGGTATCGTCAAGCAGGAACTTAACGACCTGCCAGGGGCCCGGGAGGCTTATGAAAAGGCGCTCCGGATCACTCCCGATATCCCGGAGGTGCTCTTCAATCTGGCGACGGTGCAAGAACTGAATGGCCAAAAAGAAGAAGCCGAAAAGATGTACCAAAAGCTGCTCGCCAAAAACCAGGATTGGGATGAAGCCTGGTTCCGTCTTGGCTATCTTCGTCTCGAGCGAACCGACTACCGCGGCAGTATCGAAGCCTTTGAGGCCGCCCTGCGGAAGAAAGCCGATTGGCCCGAAGCGCTCGTCAACCTCGGCTTGGCTCAATGGAAGACGGGAAGCCTGGACACCGCCACCCTCACGTTCAATCGGCTTCTGACCATCAAGGCAGACTCGGTCGACGCCCTCCGTGGTCTGGCGGCCATCGCCGTCGAACAACAGGATTTTGGGCAGGCCCTGGACTATCAGGCCCGTCTGATTGACCTCGGCGAACGCTCTCCGGAGCTGTTTTACAACACCGGCTTGTTGCTCCAGAAGTCCGGGCAATTGGACGACGCGATTCGACTTTACAACGAAGCCCTTGCCGAAAAGCCTGAGTTTGCCGAAGCGCTGCTGAATCTCGGTCACGCCCTCAAGGCGCAAGGCCGGACCGAAGAAGCCAAGGGCTACTGGCGCCAGGCGATCGACGCAAAGCCCGAACTCGCCAAAGGCTATTTCGAATAGGCCAGACTAGCTCACAATGTCCAGGCTGACGACGCCGAGTCGCCGTCGGCCTAGGTGCATTTCGAGCAAGTGACTTCCCGTTCCCACTTCCTGCGGGATCCGGAAGTTCACTTCAAACCGAGGCGGAAGCGGGTCGGTACAAAAGAACTCCAAGTCCTCCACCGGCGCGCCTCCAATCGTAGCCGCAAACTCCTCCGGTCGCGTCACCTCTTCCAGCGTCAGCTTTACACTACGGGTCTCGACCCGATTCCCGCCTACCAGGTTCACCCCGTCGCTCAGCGCAATCAGTCGTGGCACCATCGCCGGCGGCGGCACAATTCTCACCTTCTTCGGTAGCCCAATCGGTTCCCCACACCAAGCCAACTGCACCAACTGCAATCCGGTCCCGACGTCCCAGGGCAGCCGTAGATTAACTTGCGTCAATCCATTTCGCTCTCTGGGCCCAATGTAAGTGAGCCTCCCGCGCGCGCCGCCCACCGACACCTCGAAATTTAACAAGTCACAATCGGTCGGCAGGTTGTTTACCCACAGCGCTAAGGCGGCGTATCTCCCCCGCGCTGGGGCTAACGGTTCAGAGGTCTCGGCGTTGGTAATTCGGCGAATCGTCACGAACTCTTCCGGCTTCGTCGCCCGAGCGTACCACCCGGTTTCCCGCTTCCGCAGCGTCACCCACATGTACTGAGTTGATACCCCTTCGAGCGCCAGCATTTGGAAATCGTGCGCTCGACAAAACTCTTCGAGTTCGCCTTGACTAATCCGGACGCCGCTCCAGGTGTCATACCGCGCTGCTGTTTCGGGTAAACCGTTGATTTGGCACCGCATCAAGCCGCCGTCCCGTAACACCCGCCGCGCCTCCGCCAGATACCCCAGCACGACATCGCGACTCGGAATGTGCTGAAACACCGCATACGAGTAAACAAAATCGAACGACTCATCGGCGAACATCTCTAAATTCGACCGCAGCGCGACGTGCACATGCGCATGGGGTATGTCCCGCAACCGCAAACGCGCCCGCTCGACCATCTGGTCCGAGATATCCACCCCATGGATTTCGCCGAAGAGCGCGCTCATTGGCTTTAACAGCCGACCGGGCCCGCAGCCAATCTCCAGCGCTCGCCGCGCGCGCAGGTTCCCTTCCGGCAGACGCCGCATCTCCCATTTCAGCCCATGGACGATCTCGTCGCCGGTTGCGTCAAACCCTTCTTCGTCCTGGTCCCGCCGCCCGAAGGCCACGTAATAATTGGCATCCTCGGTCGCGCGCGCATTCCAATCCGCGCGCATTTGCTCGACAACTTGTTCGCTCATCGGCTCCCTGCTTCATGCCGGCACCGGTTATCCCGCACCGTATTTTCGCTCCGTTTCACCGCCGGACCGTAGCCGATACACGCCCGATCCATCCGCCAACCGGATATCTCATTGTCGACGATCCGGTTACCTCGCGTCACCGCCCCCCGTTGGGCCCGCTCTCCCAGGTAGATCCCCGTCCGCAGCATCTCCGGCTCGGCCGGCAAAAACACACATCCCCCCCTCCCAGGCTGGCTGCAATGCGACCGCTGCATCCCCCGCAAGACATTCTTTTCAATCACATGCCCCGATCCGATGACGAAGATCCCGCCATACTCCACCCCCTCAATCCAATTCCCGATAATTCGGATCCCCACACTCTGCATGTCCGGATTCGTGTTGTTCATGACGATTCCGAACTGCGCGAGTTCGTAACATCGATTCCCCTCCACTAACCCATGATGAAATCCGTCTAAGTCGATGCACTTCCCATTCACGTCCCGAAACGTATTCCGCACATAACTCGTCCCTTCCACGTTCCCCGCCGTGTCCACCCCCACCGGCGTCCCGCCACCCGCCCAATCCACCACCTCCTTCGGATACCCGATCCGCGTCCCTTCATTCCCCTCGACCACCACGCTCACCGCGTGACCCACTTGCACCGCGTCCCGCCCGATCTCCTGAAATCGGTTTCCCAAAATCCGCCCCCGCTCATTCCGCGGCGCTGTATAGCGGGAATGCGTCCAGACCGCGTTCCCAGTTACTTTATCAAACACACACTTACTAACTTCCCAGTCCGTCGATCCGTCCTCAACTAATACGCCTCCCGTCGTATTGTTACCTCCATTCGCCCGCAGCGATCCGCTATCTACCACAGTAACTTCCCGCACCACCACGCCCCGCACCCGCGTCGCCAAAACGGCAAAACCCGCGATCTCCTCAAACCGCGCCCGCTCTATCCGCACGTTACTCCCGCCCCGAATCAGAACACCCCCCGCCCCAAACCAACTGGCAAACGTGCGGTCATAGGGTGGCAAACCCTGCCGCTGTGCCAGCTTGGCCCGATTCCCGCGCACGACAAAATTGCGCAGGGTCACGCCGTGAACCCCGTCCAGCACAATCGCCGCCTCGCCGACGAAATCGTCGGCCAAAACATACGTCCCACTCACGCTCGCCGGATTCCGCAGCGGCTCATGCAGCACGATTTCGGCGCGGAGGAATCCACTTCCCACCACCAGCAACGCTATCCTATGTACGATGGCCATTCATTTCCGCGAAGCCTCCCTGGCGCCTCTCCACCAGCTTACCGCCACCGCCCCAGACGGCGCGATCATTGCCCTTCTTGGCGAAGACGGCAGCGGCCAGCGGGAACTCCTCCAACTGGCCGCGGGCACAGTTCTGCCTCACTCGGGCGAAGTCCTCACCACGAACGCCGGCCGCTACCTGGGTCCGGCCGAAGCGCTTGACCTC
>JBBRIO010000172.1:0-9403 GCA_038220855.1 Bryobacterales bacterium
CTTTGGGGTTGCCGCCGTCGAGGGCTTCAACCCAAGTGAGGGTGGCGCCGTCGGTGGGGTCCCAGGTCACGCCGCGGGGGCCGGTACGAACGCCTTCGAGGGGAACGCGATCGGCAAGAGGGATTTTGGCGACGGTGGAGATCGTCTGGCCGGATTTATTCCATACCTCGACGTCGAGGGGAAAGCTCGACACGGGGAGCACCCAGGAGAAGGGGCGGTGGACCTTGGAGACGAGGAGGAGGGCGCCGTTAGGGGATACCTCGGAAGCACGGTAGATGCCGGGTTTACCGATGGGGGTGACTTGGCTGGAAACTGCGTCGACGAGGGCGAGTTGGGAGGTGCAGTAGTACTCGAAGAGGGATTCGTCGTGCTCGCTTTTGAGGAGGTCCTGGTAGGTGGGGGCGGGGGTGGCCTTGCCGAAGGATTCCTGGATGTCGGGGCCGGAGGGGACGAGGTTTGCCGCTGGTGCCGTGCCGCGCTGGGCTGGGATGGATTGAATCAGGATGGTTCGTCCGCCGGGGAGCCAATCGATGGCGTCGCCGTAAGCGGCGTTTAGGCGAACGGTGGGAACGGCTTTGAGCTTGGCGGCTTTGACGTCGAGGAGATAGAGTTCGATGCGATCGTCGAATATCGCGGGCATGGCTGCCATGTCACCCTGTGGGTTCCACTGGGCGGCGCCGAAGCGGGCGCCGGCGGGGATGGGGAGGGCGGTCTTCTGAAGGGTGGTGAGGTTGACGACCTCCAAGCCTCTAAAGCTGGCTTGTGGGCTGCGGGAGCCATTATTGCGGGGGTTGATGCGGAGACCGGCCAGTCGAAGCATGGGCTGGGCGAGTTCTGCAATTGGCGGGTAGCGATCCGGCTCGAGGAGGAGCAGGTAGGTCTTCGCGGGGTTTACGCTCGCGATAGGGGTTGCAGGGGCCCGAAGAACCTTAAGAATGGCTTCGGGGGGTTGCTTGTATTTAGACTGGGCTACGAGGGCCAGCGAGGCGGCAAGGGAAATGAGTAGGAGGCGTCGCATGGTTGAATTCTTATTGTGCCATTTTGGTTACGGGTATAAAGTTCTTTCCGCGACCCGTCGATAACCGAGGCATGGAACAGTTCGGTCTAGCAATGATCCTGTTTGCCTCCTTCTGGGTAGGCGCGGTCGCCGGTTGGCTGGCGATGAAGCTACGGGAGCGTTCGGCGTACGAGCGCGGGAAGGGGGATGCGATCACGGAGCTTGCCTCGCTGAAGGAACGCGTGGATGCAAGGGATGCGCAGATTGTGGAGTTGCGCCTGAAGGCCGACGCGAGTGGGGCGGAGGTCGTCCGGCTGTCCAGCGAGTTGAAGGTGGAGGGGGATCGACGGGCCACGGCGGAGGCGCGAGGGCAACTGATTCCCAAGTATGAGGCCGAGATTGAGGCGCGGGGGAGTCGGATCATGGATATGACCCAGGATCTGGCGAAGTTGCAGGCAGCCCTAGCCCAGGCGACGGCGCGATCGGAGGAGACGAAGAAGAACTCTGATGAAAAAATCTCGAGCTTGAGCGACTTGCAAGACCAGCTGGGCGCGACGTTCCGCGCGATCACGGCCGAGGCATTGCAGAGCAATAACCAAGCGTTTCTCGAGTTGGCAGCGACGACGATGAACCGGTTCCAGGAAACGAGCAAGGGCGAGCTCGAGCTGCGGCATCAGGCCATTGGCGAGCTTGTGAAGCCGCTGAAAGAGCAATTGGACAAGGTCGATACGCGGATTGTGGAGTTTGAAAAAGAGCGGTCGGGGGTAGTTGGGGCGATTTCGCAGCAGGTAGAGAGCTTGCTGAAGGCGCAACAGGGACTGCAGGCGGAGACGAAGAACCTGGTGAACGCGCTGCGGACGCCGGCGACGAGGGGACGTTGGGGCGAAGTGCAGTTGCGGCGGGTGGTGGAGATGGCGGGGATGGTGGAATACTGCGACTTTGAAGAGCAGCCTCGGGTAGAGACCGAGGATGGATCCTTGCGGCCGGATCTGGTGGTTCAACTGCCGAACCAGCGAAAAATTGTAATCGATTCGAAGGTTTCGTTGTCGGCATATCTGGAGTCGCTCGATGCGGTCGATGAAACGGCGCGGGTGGCGAAGTTGAAGCAACATGCCGACCAAGTGCGGGCGCATCTGCAGCGTCTGAGCGCGAAGCAGTATTGGGATCAGTTCGCGCAGTCGCCGGAATTCGTCGTGGCTTTCCTGCCGGGCGAGACCTTCTTCAGTGCGGCGCTGGAGCAGGATCCGTCTTTGATTGAATTTGGGGTGGAACGGCGAGTGATTCTGGCGACGCCGACGACCTTGATTGCGCTGCTCAAAGCAATTTCCTACGGCTGGAAGCAAGAGAAGCTATCGGCCAACGCACGGGAGATCCGCGATTTGGGCAAGACGCTGTATGACCGGATGCGGACGGTAGCGGAGCATTTGACGGAGTTGCGGAAGAATCTGGACCGGACGAACCAGTCGTTCAATAAAGCGGTAGGCACATTGGAAGCTCGGGTCATGCCGGCGGCGCGCCGATTCAAAGAGTTGGGTGCGGGCCATGGCGACGAGATCCCGGTGGTTTTGGAATTGGAGGGCTCGCCGCGGTCGTTACAGGTCCTATCGGCAGAGCTGGGTTCGACGAGCGCCGAGGCTGTGACCGATCCGGTTACGGCGTAGGGATTTGTAAAGGGTTCGTAAAAGCGTACTGGCAGGCGTAAACCGTTTGACTGTTCTCCGCGTATTGATAGTAGGAGGCAGTAAAAATGAAACACCAAATTGGAAAGATGATAATGACCGCCGCGGTAGCCGGAGCGATGCTCCTGCCCGCTGCAACGAAGAGTGAGAACACTCCAAAAGCGCAGGAGCGGTTACAGAAAGAGGTTCGCCGGGAGTTGATTACCCTGCCGTTTCTGGGTATCTTCGACAATCTCAATTACCAGATCGAGGGAGACACGGTGACGCTGACCGGGCAAACCGTGCGCCCAGTGTTGAAGAGCGACGCGGCGAATCGCCTACGCGGGATTGAGGGCATCGCTAAGGTTGTGAACCAGATTGAGGTTTTGCCTCTGTCGCCGTTTGATGACCGTTTGCGGCTTCTGGTAGCTCGAAACGTGTATGGGCAGTCGGCGTTGAACCGTTACGCTTTAGGGGCGAACCCTTCGATTCGGATCATTGTGAAGAACGGCAATGTGACGCTCGAAGGAGTCGTGGACCGCGAAATGGATAAGAACATCGCGTTTATCCAGGCCAACGGCGTAGCGGGTGTGTTCTCGGTGACAAACAATCTTCGCGTGGTGCGAGGTTAAGTCACTTGCCGGGAATTGTAGAACTGCGGTTGGCGGGGTCGTAGAGTGCCTTTGTCCGCAAGGCAAAGAGTTCTTCGGTCCTGCCGCCGTTGAGGACTAAATTGGCGGTGTATTTGCCGACCGCCGGGCCATGCTTGTATCCATGGCCGCTGCCGCCCCCAAGGAGCCAAACGTTGTCGTGTTCAGGGTGGCGGTCAATTAGATAGTCTCCGTTGACCGTGTTTTCGTATTGGCAGACTTCGGCCTGTGCCAGAGGGGCGTGCGCGAGTTTGGGGAAACGTTTCGCGAGGTAGAGTCGCACTTTGTCGACCGAGGCTTGAGGAACCACTCGTTCCTGCGTTTCGGGGTCGATTTCGCGGCCGTGACCGTCGGGGGCGATTTTGAACCCGCGGTTTTCCAGATCAGGCAGCCCGTAGATGGTATCGCCGGGATCGACCCAGGCGGGGAGCAGGGGGGCGCGGAAGCCGGGGTCGCCAGCGGGCGTGGCGAAGTAGAAGACCTCTTGCCGGGTGGGCCGGATGCGGCCTTTGAGTAAATTGGGGAAGACTTGGGGAAGCCAGGGGCCGCAGGCGAAGACAAACTGACCGGCTTTCACCCCCGCGACGCTGGTGATTTTTGTGCCCGCCTCGGGCGGGACGACGCGGGCCTGTTCGTAGCGCAGACCGTTTTTGACGAGATGGCGTACGACGGTGGCCACGCCTCGGCGCGCCATGAGGCCGCCGGCGTGGTACTCGTAAATCCCCCAGGTGAGTCCGTCGAGGCCGATCGCGGGGAAGCGTTTTGCGATCTCTTCGCGAGAGAGAACGTCGTGTTTGACCCCGAGCTTTTTGAAGGCGACGAGGTTGGCGTTCATGTAGGCGTCGTCGGGGCGGCCCATCCAGAGGAAGCCGGTTTCGTTGTAGAGGGTGGGGTCGGTTTGGGCGTAGAAATCTTTGTAGACGGCGAGCGCTTCCATCGACCAGCGAGTATAGATTTCTTTGGGCCCGTATCCGGCGCGAGTGATGCGGGATTCGCCGCCGGAGCTGGCGCGGTTGTTGGCGGGGCCGTGCTGGTCGATGAGGGTGACTTCGGCTCCGGCCTTGCGGAGCATGAAAGCGGTCCAGGCTCCGAAGACCCCGGAGCCGATTACGGCGACATCGGGAAAAGGTTTTGTTTGGGCCACGGCTGCTCCGGTTACAACAGAAGTACTCAAGAATGTTCTACGGGAAGAGTTCGACACTCTGCTCAGGGTATCAGGAACTGAATTATCATTAAGTTCTGTGCTCTTCCGCGATCGAATGGGCCGGTAAAGGTCACTGCTGAAACATGATATTTCGATCGATGGTTTGGTTGGCGCTGGCCAGTTGGGCTTGTGCGCAGGAGCGGGAGAAGGAGAAGCCAGAGAAGCTTCCGGTGGTGGAGGAAGAGGTGAGGGAGACGCCGGCGGCGGCGCAGGCGCGGACGCAGTTGAACTTGCTGGGGCAGCCAGATTCCAAGTCAGGCGAGAGCCGGCGGAATGAAAACGTGCAATTCAATCTGGTGGATAACAATGCGCAGAAGGAGCTAAACCAGCGGATTGGGGTCACTGCGACGTTAGTGAATGAGTTTTCGGGAGACCGGAATTATTTCGGAGCCGAGTTTGGCCCGACGCCGGTGTGGAGTGTCCTGATAGCGCCGGTGGCGAAGAGTTCGTGGCATGGGAACGTGCGGTGGTCCCACCTGAATAGCCTGACTTCGGCGCGGGCGTTTTTTCAGGTAGGTGGGGTGCAACCGTCGCGGGATAACGATTTTGCGGCCGGGGTGAGCGGCAAGCTTTGGCGAGGTGCGTCGCTGCGTTGGGACGGATCGCTGCAGGCCAATCGCGGCGTGGTGAACGGGAACATTCTGGCCCCGCTGCCGAGTGAGCGGACGCCGCTGGCGACGGACCCGCGGCTGCGAGCGATAGTGGTTAGAATTTTGGACTCGTATCCGAAAATTGACCCGAACCGGACGGATATTGACCGGCGGATGGTGAATCTGAACGCTCCGCAGTCGATCGATAACCGGAGTAACAGCGCGCGGATCGATCAGCGGATCAGTCAAAAGGATCAGGTCACGATGAGCTACAACTGGATTGCGCAGCGAGTGCGGGCGTTCCAGTTGATTCGGGGGCAGAATCCGGATACGACGACGCGGGCGCACAAGGCGGGTCTGGCTTGGAATCGCGCGGTGTCGCCTTCGACGGTATTGGCGGCGGCGTTTCGGTTTGATCGGGCGGGGACGGTGATTTCTCCCGAAGATGATGCGATTCCGTACGCGGTTTATCCTTCGACGGCGCTGACTTCGATCAATGCGAATAACGGCATCCCGATCAATCGCGCGCAGAACTCATTCAAGACGGCGGCGCAGTTGCGAAGAACAAGCGTCAACCATAACTGGTCATTCGGAATGCAGGCAAACCGCCACCAGCTGAACGGGTTTGACTCAGACGCGCATATTCCGCAACTTTCGTTCAATAATACGCCGACGGCGGACGCGATTACGAACTTACGGCTGGGTACTCCGATTACTTATTTTCAGTCCATCGGCAACGTGCGGCGAGGGTTTCGGAATTGGGACCATTGGCTGTACGTGACGGATAACTGGCGGGTGAACGGCGGGTTGACGGTGAACTTTGGGGTTGGCTATCGACCAAACTCGCGACCGGTGGAGGTAAACGACTTGAACGAACTGCCGTTTGCCAGTGACCGGAATAATTTCGGACCTTTTCTGGGGCTTGCACAGCGTCTGGGCGGAAAGTGGGGCGTGCTGCGGGCCGGCTATGGGCTGCATTATGGCGAGATCTTTCCGGTGACGTTTCAGCAGATCCGGTTCAATCAGCCGCTGAATCGCAAGTTGGTGATACAGGGAGCGAGCTTGCTGGATCCGTTTGCGAACTATAACCCGGCATTGCCGAGGAGCGCGAAGCCAGTGACTTATTCGTATTCTCCGAATCTTGTGTCGCCATATTCGCAGCTATATAACTTTAACTGGGAGTTAGAGCCGGTGAAGTTTCTGAAGTGGCAGCTTGGATATACGGGTAGCCGCAGTCAGAAGCTGCTCTACCATAACTATACGAATCGGGCGCATCCCCGGGCAGGGCTCGCGCTCGATAACTCGACGATTGAGGCAAGGCGCAACGATGTAACGCGGGGTGAGATACGGCAGGTGGAGAACATGTCGCGCGGGTTCTACGACGCGTTCAAAACCACGGTGACGGTGCCGCGCTGGAAGGGGCTCAATTTTGAGGCCTCCTATTGGTTCAGCAAGGCGATCGATTTGGGTGCCGACTATACGGGGACGGCGCAGGACTTAGACAGTTTCCGGGCGAGGTCGCAGAGCGAGTATAACGTCCATGCCGATCTGAGAGGGCGCTCGCGCTTCGATCAGCCCCATGCGTTTCTGCTGCGGAGTGATTACAGTGTGCCGCGCTGGCGACGGGCTTGGATGGGTCGTTGGGGTTTGTCGGGCGTTATTCTGGCAAAATCGGGCACGCCGTTTCAGGTAACGTCGGGCTCGGATGCACCGGGGTTTGGCAATGTGGACGGGATCAGCATGGACCGGCCGGATATCCTGGATGCTTCTATTCTCGGTCGGTCGATATCGCATCCGGACCTGTCGCGGCAACTGTTGCCGAGGAGCGCGTTTCGGTACCTGCCACGGGGCGCGGAGCGGGGCAATCTGGGGCGGAACACGTTCCGTCGGGGGCCGGTTCGAAATATGAACGCGGGATTTACGATCGACTGGTTGCTGGCGAAGGAGCGGATTCTGGGTTTCCGGGCGGAGAGTAACAATTTAACGAACTCGCCGCAGTTTGCGGAGCCTGGATTCGCGCTGACCGATCCGAATTTCGGGGTGATCACGAATACGCTGAACGATGGACGGAGCTTTCGCTTTTCGCTGCGGCTGAATTATTAGGGTTAGTCGATGGCGAGGGTGGTCTCGTTGCTGGCTCGGCCGTTGCTGATGAGGCGGACCGAGACTGCGGTCCCGCGGGGCACCTCGGGGGGCACGATGAAGTTGACTTGGTCGAGTCCCGCGAAGCCGGGGGCGCGGCCGGCGTAAAGGGGGGCGACGCTGACGCCTCCGATCTCGACCGTCGGAGCGAGGATGGCCCAAGCGAGACCGGCGCGGTTTTCGGTGGCACCGAGGCCGGTTGCGTAGAGCGTTAGGACGTCGCCACTGCGGGCGGTGTTGCTTGGGGTGATCAGCGCCCCGGAAGCAGCCTGGGTGGCCGCTGCGTCGCCCGTGCCGGCACCGTTCTGGGTGAAGATGGCCGGGGAGGCCGGATCAACCAAGACGTTGACCTGGTGAGCTCCGGCGGCGTTGCGGACTTCGAGGGTCACTACACCCCGGGCGGTCTCCGGGAGGATGGCGTTGATTTGAGTCGGTCCGACGAACTGGAGGCCGATGGGAGCGCCATTGGCGAGAACCCGGACGCCGTTCAACTCGGTTGGCAGGGGCAGGGCTGAGGCTTGGGCCGCACTGGGAGCAAGTTCGGCACCGTAAATGGAAATGAACATGCCGGGAGCGCGGCTGAGGGTCGGAACGCGCCCCGCGGCGGGGAGGACGGCGGCGAGGCGGGGGCCGGTCTTGATGACAGCGATGTTGTAGCCGATGGGGGTAATGCTGACGGCGGAGGTGGCTTCCGGGGTTGCCGTGATTTTGACGTCTTGACGACCGGTGGGGACGAAGTCGTTGGACCACGCGTAGGTGCCCTTGGCGAGGTCGGCCGCTCCAGCGGTGATTTTGGTGGCCGCTTCGATGGCTTTGCCTTCGCGATCCTGGTAGCTCAGGAGCAGACCGCCGTTGGCGGCGAGGGGGCCTTCGGGACTCGTGCCGATTTGCTTCCAATCGTTGTTGTTGTCGAGGAAGGATCGTATGATGCGCCAGGAGAGATGATCGTCGGAGTCGACGTCGGCGAGGTACGGGGCGCGGCGGCAACCGGCGGTGACGAGGGCGAGGAGGGCGTTGTTGGTGTGGCAGTACGGGACGATGCGGAGACGGTCTTCCCCAGCGAGAAAGCGCATGGAGGCGGAGGTGAGGGAGACGAGTCCGTCGCTCGTCGTGCTGGCGGCACCGGCTACGGAAAGGGCATCGACTTCGCGGAGGTTATCGGAGCCTTGGTTCCAGGTTCCGAGGTCGAACAAGAAACGGCTGCCGGGGAGGAGGGCGCGGACCTGGGGGTCGGTGTTGGCAACGCTGGCGAAGGCTTGCGCGAGGCCGATGCCGAAGTGGGGGGTGCCGAGGAAGATGGCTTTGCGGACACGGGGGTCGGAGGGAGGGGCGAAGGTGGCGGCGGCGTTCTGTTTGCCGGCAAGGTAGCTGCGAAGGATCAGGCCACCCATGCTGTGGGCGATGACGTCAACTTGGGGTGCGCCGGTTTCGGTGATGCGCCGGCCGAGGGCGGTGCCCATTTCCTCAATGGTGGGGCGAAGGGCGGTGGAGGCGGGGACGGTGCAATTGTTGAACCAGATTACCCGACGGCCGGAGGCGCGGAGTTTGTCCTCGAGTTGGCCGAAGGTTTCGCGGCTTTGCGCGTTGTCGCAGGGTGGGGTCTGGTAACCGTTGATGAGAATGACCGGGGGCGTGGTGGACTGGGCGATCAGGAGGGAGGGAAGGAAGAGAAAGGCGAGGCGCATACCCCTTTATTGTGCTCCAAAAACACGAAAGACCGTCCCCCCGGGGGGACGGTCTCGAATTTCGTCGTGCGTGCAGACTTGGCTTAACCGCGCGAGACGTTCTCTGCCTGCAGGCCTTTCGGGCCTGTCTTGACTTCGAACTCAACCTCCGATCCTTCTTCAAGGGCCCGGTATCCGTTCATCTGAATAGCGCTGAAATGAACAAATACATCCTCACCGCTGGACCGCTGGATAAAACCATAGCCCTTGGCGGCGTTAAACCATTTCACTACACCTTTTTCTCTCACTACTAAATCTCCTAATGCTAGATACTACGTTCAAAACGCTGCTGCGGGAAAATGGCCAAAACGTCTCGGAATCAACAGTTTCGCCGCAGTGCTATGAAAGTTTCTCACATTGGTTACGGACATGCAAATCGCGCGGCTAGGCGAGCATCTTTTGGACGACGTGACCATGCACGTCGGTGAGGCGGAACTC
>JBBRIO010000173.1:0-9365 GCA_038220855.1 Bryobacterales bacterium
AGCCCCAACGGTGCCAGTCCCATCTTCAACGAGTACTGTGGGACCAGGAAAGGAAAATAGAGAATCGGGACCATAAGATGCGCGTCCTATTGATGGTAGACTACCCTTTTACCCCTTATGCGCGTCCATTTGGTAAATCCGAGTGATATGGCCTTCGGCACCGCCGTTATCACCCCTCGCTGGTTGTACGTCCTCGCTGCCGCGACCCCTGAAGAGTTCGGAGACCCCATCATTTGGGACGAAACCCTCGAACACCTGGATCCTTCAAAGATCGAACCGGGCGATGTCGTCGGTATCGGAGTCCATACCGGTAACGCGTTGCGCGGTTATGAAGTCGGCCGCCTCGCTCGCGAACGCGGAGCGTGGGTCGTTTATGGGGGTATCCACTCTACCCTCTACCCCGAAGAAATCTTGGAACGGGGCTCCGCTCACGTCGCCGTCAAAGGCGATGGCGACCAAATTTGGGCCAAGGCCATCCGCGACTGCGTGAAAGGTTCGCCCGAACGCATCTACGACGGCGGCAAAGTTTCCGCCGAGCACTTCATGCCCGCCCGTTGGGACCTGCTCCCGAAAGACGCCTACATGTGGGCGTCCGTCCAGACCGTCCGCGGCTGCCCGAAGCACTGCTCCTTCTGTTCCGTTTGGCGCACCGACGGCCAAAAGCCCCGTCAGCGGACCTCCGACGTAATCCTGGATGAAATCGTCCAACTGCGTCGTCTCGGCTTCCGCTTCATCGCCCTCGCCGACGACAACTTCTACCCCGTCAGCTTCACCGACATCTCGCTCGCCGAACGCCAAGGCAACGCCGAGAAAGTAGCCAACTTCCACGCTATCCGCGAAGAACGCTTCGAACTCATGGCCCGCTTGGCGGAACTCCCCAGCGACATGAACTTCTTCACCCAAATCACCATGGAGGCCGCCGAGGATATTCCCTTCCTCGCCGCCATGAAGAAGGCCCGCATTCGCGGAGCGCTCGTCGGCGTCGAAGCCGTCACCCCCGAAGGACTCAAGGAAGTCTACAAGGATTTCAACTACGCCGGCGAAGAACTCGTCACCCGGCTCAAAGCCTTCCGCGAAAACGGGGTCCACGTCCTCGGCTCCTTCATCTTCGGCCTGGCGTCCGATCGCGAACTCACCTTCGAGGCGACCCAGGCACTCGCCCGCCGCAGCCAAATCACCTTCGCCCAGTTCGTGATGTTGACGCCCTTCCCAGGCACCGTCGACTTCGAAAAGTGGGAAAAAGCCCAGGGCCCCAACCCGCCCATGGTCGAAGGCATCCCCATCACACGCTACTGGCTCATCCCGGCCCACAAACGGCCGAAAATGTTCATGCCCCATCCCACGATGAGCTCTAACGAGCTCCGGGAACGCACCCAGGGCGTCTGGGACGAGTTCTACAGCTTTAAGGCCATTTGGCAGCGCGCCGCTTGTACCCCAAACCTCCGCGCTCGCCTGGTCTTCATCCTGATCTCGAAACTCTATCGCCAGATGTACGCTTCCACCGGCATCGCTACCGATAGCGCTCGCCGCAGCAAGGCCAACAACTGGGCCCGCTGGTTGATGATCCCTCTCCGCATGGCCTTCAAAGCCAAGCCCATGCCCGAGCTGCAGATCCCCTCTCGCCGGCCGAAACCCCAGCTTTCACCCGATCCTTTGCGGGTGATTTCGTAGTTCAACCGTGACCCTGCCCGACCTGTTCGATCTCTCTTTCGTTGGCCGCCGCCTCGAACCAGCACTCGAATGGGACCGGCTCTACACCTTCGGCGAGATTGATGACCGCGCCTCCCGCATGGCTCATCTTCTCGCCGACCGGGGTCTCTCCTTCGGGGACCGCCTCTGCGTTTTCCTCCCCAACTGCCTCGAGTTCATCGATCTCTACCTCGCCGCCACCCGCCTCGGTATCATCTTCGTTCCCGTTAACGTCCTCTACCGCGACCGCGAAATTCGCCACATCCTCGCCGACGCCGAACCCACCGCTCTCATCACCTCTCAGGAACTCCTCCCCCACGTTCCCGCCGACGCGCCCGTTCTGATCCTCGAAGACCTTCGCCGCACCGTCGACGAATACCCCGCCACCCGCCGAGTCGCCGTCACCGACGGAGAAACCCCCGCCGCCATCGTCTATACTTCCGGCACAACAGGTGCATCCAAAGGCGCCGTCCTCACCCACAACAACTTCCTGGCCAACGCCCTCAACGTCGTCACCTGCTGGCAGATCACCGCCGCTGACCGTCTGCTGCTCACCCTGCCCCTCTTCCACGTCCACGGCCTTGGTAACGGCATCCACGCCTGGCTCGTCAGCGGCTGCCTCCTCCGTCTCACCGAACGATTCGCCCACGACCAGGCCGCCGCCTGGATGCAGCAGTTCTCGCCCACCGTCTTCTTCGGCGTCCCCACCATGTTCGTCCGCATGCTCGAATGGCCCGCCGCCGTCGCTCAGCCCATCGGCCAGCGCATGCGCCTCTTCGTCTCCGGTTCGGCCCCGCTTCCCGCCCAGGTTCTCGAAGATTTCCGTGCCCTGTACGGTCACACCATCCTCGAACGCTACGGCATGAGCGAAACGCTCATGAACCTTTCGAACCCCCTCTACGGTGAACGCCGCCCTGGTTCGGTCGGCCTGCCGTTTCCCGGCGTCGCCGTCGAAAATCGCAACCCTGATGGTGCCATCGCCGCCGACGGCGAAATCGGCGAACTCTTCCTCCGCGGCCCCAACCTTTTCTCTGGCTACTGGCGCAAGCCAGATCTATTCACCGCCGGTACCTGGTTCCAAACCGGCGACATAGCCATCCGCTCTTCGGATGGCTATTACACGCTGCAGGGCCGTCGCAGCGACCTCATCATCTCCGGCGGCTTCAACATCTACCCCCGCGAAATCGAAGAGTTCCTCGCCGAACAGCCGGGCGTCGAAGAGGTCGCCGTCACCGGCGTCCCCGACCCGCGTCGCGGCGAAATCCCCGTCGCCTATCTCGTCGGCTGCTTTGACTCCGTCGCGCTCGCCGAAGCCTGCCGCGCCAACCTCGCTTCGTTCAAGATTCCACGCGGTTTTGTCTCCGTCGAGAAGCTCCCGCGCACCGCCCTCGGCAAGGTCCAAAAACACCTCCTCCCGAAGTGGGAGCCTCCTACCACCTGACCGCCGCCGGCTAATTGCTCCTCACCCTCACCGGCGTCCCCGACCCGCTTCCCCGCACCGCCCCCGGCAAGGTCCAAAAACATCTCCTTTCGAAGTGGGAGCCTCCTACCACATGACCGCCGCCGGCCAACTACTCCTGACCCTCACCGGCGTCCGCCTGCTGTTTGCCTGTCTCCAGTCCAATGGTGCCATGGAAGCTGCCGCCCATCGCGTCCTCGGCCTCTCGCGCGGTCGCGTCGCCCTGCTTCCGCTCGTCCTCTTCGTGCTGGCCGCACTCCTCGCCATGGTCGGCCCGGGTGCGATTCTCAGCGCGGCGCTGCTCGCCCCCATGGCCATGCGCACCGGTGTCCCGGTCGGTATCTCGCCGTTCCTCATTGCGCTCATGATCGGCAACGGCGCCAACGCCGGCAACCTTTCGCCGTTCTCGTCCATCGGGGTCATCGTCAACGGCCTCATGACCCGCTCCGGCCTCTTGCGCGTTTGGGTTTTTCACGCAGCCGCCCATCTCGCGGTGGCCCTCGGCGCCTACCTATTCTTCGGCGGTTTCCGTCTCTCCTGGCGCACGACCGGCACCGCGCATCAGAACATCCCACCCTTCACCCGTCCACAGGCTTTGGATGGCCGCCGTAATCGTCCTCCGCTGGCCGCTCGGTTGGACGGCCCCGGGCCTCGGCATGGCTCTTCTCTTGTTCGCCTTCGCCCCGTGGCGCGTCGCCGTGGAAGGTCATCGCCATGGTCGTCACCATCAGCACGGCTGTTGGCCTGATTGAGCAGGCCGGTGGCCTCCAGTGGTTTCAGGCGCCGTCGGTACCTACGCCACGCCGCTAACCGTTCATCCCGTCCTGGCCTTCCTCACCGGCATCATCTCGGCCTACTCGAGCACCTCATCAGTCGTGCTCCCGGCTTTCCTGCCGATGGTGCCCGGCATCGCCGCCCGTCTTCCCGGTACCGACGCCCTCGCCCTAGCCATCTCCATCAACATTGGCTCCGCCATGGTCGACGTGTCGCCCCTATCGACGCTCGGCGCGCTCTGCATCGCTGCCGCTCCGGAAGGCTCGAACAAGCCGCAACTCTTCGCCCCACTCATGATCTGGGGCTTCGCCATGGCTTTTGTAGCCGCCGGCATATGCTACTTAGCCGCTCCCTGGTTCCCGGCTAGCTAGAAACCCGTAATCCCTTGATCGCGGGTTAAATTTGTGGTGCGCCCGGAAGGATTCGAACCTCCGGCCTTTTGGTTCGTAGCCAAACGCTCTATCCAGCTGAGCTACGAGCGCACGACGTCGTAACAGCTCCTAGAATAGCACGCCAAACTGGATTTTGGGTCATCCGCCGACGATTTTTTCACTCCGCGATCCGGCCATCCTCGCGCAGTCGTAACGTCCGGCCTCCCCACTCCACCGTGCTCCCCCAAAGGCCGTTCAACCAAATCGCGGCCCCCCACAAATCCCGGAACGGTACCAACCCCATCAACCACAGCACATTCTTATCTTCCAACCCCACCAGCCCCGCCACCACCGCCACGTTGATCCGCATCGCCACCAACAAAATCGCCATCCCCCAGTTCCCCGTCGCCAGCGCGATCAACGCCCATACCGTCGCAAACGTCACCGGCATTCCCAAATACCCAATCACCCCGCCGCGCGATACGCGAATCGTCCGCGCCCACCGCAACTGGTGCCGATGCGCCGCCCCCCAAGTTTTCGCCCCTAAACTCGTCTCCACCACAGCCGTGCTCAAGTGGATCCGCTTGCCCAACTTGCTCACCTCTAGCCCCAGTTGGTAGTCGTCGGCAATCTTATCCGCCAGAATCTCGAATCCGCCCAGCGCCTCCAGGTCCGCCCGCCGCAACAGCAGCGTCGACCCCATCGCAAACTCGGCCACTCCCACGAGCGGTGCCACCAAGGCGCTCGGCGCAAAATCAGTGGCCACTCCCAAAGCTTCCATCATCCCCGGAACATGCTCCGCCCGCCCGCGATACAACGCCGTCACCAACCCTACGCCCGGTTGCTCCAGCCCGCCCATAATCGTTCGCAGATACCGTGGAGGGGCCATAATGTCGCCGTCGTTCACGAGCAGCACATCATACTGAGCCGCTTTCGCCAGATCGATCAAGGCTCCCACCTTTCGGTTCGGCGACACCGTCTCCCTTTCGAGCAGCCGAATGCGCCGCTCCGGAAACTCGGCGATCAGCCGTTGAATCTCCGGGATCGCCGGATCGTCCGGACTCGCCACCGAAAACAGAATCTCAAAGTGCGGGTAGTCCTGCGTCGCGTGCGACCGGATCGCGGCATAGAACCCGGGATCGGTACCGTAAACGGGCTTCAGAATGGAAATCGGCGGAAACGCCGTCGGCTCGGGATCGGTCTGAAACAAGCGCTTGATGCTGGCGAGCAGAGCGATCACCTGGTAGGCCAGCGGAACCCAAAGCACGTATTCCATCAAAGGGCCAGTAGGTAAACGCCGCAAGTCACGAGCGCCGTGCCGGCCCAGCGCGCCGCCGTTACCTTCTCCTTCAGCAGCAAGCGCGCCAGAATCGTTTCCGCCACCAAACTCAGTGCTGTCGCCGGCACCGCAAAACTCAAATCCGCCACCTGCAGCAGCGCCAGAAAGGCATAGAACGAAATCGCCAGAAAGACGACCGACGCAATCAGCGGCAGCTTCGAGAGCAGCGTCTTCAGCAAGTGGCCAATCCCGAAATTGGTCATCTCCCCCTGGCGCTTCATCTCCCAGCTCTGCAGCAGGTCACTGGCGACGGTCGAGACCACGATGATCGCCACGTAGATCCAGGCGTTCATCGTTCCGTCTTCGGGGCCGTCAAGCCCACCAGCACCGTTCCACCGACGATGCAGACCGTTCCCGCCCACCGCAGCGCGCTGATCTTTTCATCCAGAAACACGGCCCCCATGATGGCATTCAAAACGAAGCCTACCGAGGTCACCGGAATCACATAGCTCAAATCCGCCCAGCTCAACAGTGCCATGCGTGACAGCACCCAACCCGTCAACAGGCTGATCCCGACGAGCACCCAAGGGTTAAATACGACCATTACAAAAGATAGGGGGCTGCCGTCGAGCGCAGCCCCATGTTTCATGCCCCAACTGAGCGCGAAGTTGCCCAACACATTCGTCACGACGACGATGGCGGCGAACAGTCGCGTCTTCCGGACCAGCCGATTACTTGACACCGGCGAGGGAGGCTTCTTTCTGTTCCTTAACGAACTGCTTCCGCTTGCTCCGTAGCGCCATATATTCCCGGGCTTCTTTGTAGAGCCGTTTGCGTTCGGTCGAGTCGAAAATCGACTTCCGCACGATTCGCCAAGCCGCTTTCGGCCGGAAGTAATATTCGCTGTAGAACCGTTCCACCGATTCCACCAACTCACCACGGTCCAGCCCGGGGTAGATGATGTTCGGCAACTGGTGACCCTTCTCGTCGGTCATCGCGTCGAGGGTGATCAGGTTGTTCTTCTTCACATAGTCGAAGAACTCGGTACCCGGGTAGGGGTGCGCCAGCGAAACCTGAATGGTCTCGCAGTCGAGTTCCTTGGCGAAGTTGATCGTATTCCGGATCGAATCCCGCGTCTCACCCGGCAAGCCAACGATAAAGTCGGCATGGATCGTCAAACCCAGTTTATGCGCGTTAGCGGTGAACCGGCGCGCCATGTCGATCGTCGCGCCCTTTTTGATATTCTTCAGGATCTGCTGGTCGCCCGACTCGTAGCCGACGATCATCAGACGGCCGCCGGCGTCTTTCATCGCCTTCAACGTATCAAAGTCGGTCGTGACGCGGGAAGTGCAGGACCATGTGATCCCGACTTTTCCCAACTCGTTACACAAGGCGATCGTCCGGGCTTTCTGGTAGTTGAACGTGTCGTCGTCGAAGAAGACTTCCTTCAGCCCGGGGAAGTTGTCCTTCACCCAGCGGACTTCATTGACCACGTCGTCGACCGAACGCAACCGCCACCGGTGACCGGAATGCGTCTGCGGCCACAAACAGAACGTACACTGCGCCGGACAGCCGCGCGAGGTGTACAACGCCACGTACGGGTTGTGCAGAAACGGCACGTTATACCGGCGGAAATCCAAATCGCGCTTGTAAATCTTTGAAGCCCACGGCAACTCATCAAGGTTCTCGATCACCGCCCCGTCGGGGTTGTGCATAAACGAACCATCGGGCCGCCGGAACGAAACGGACGGAATTTCCTCCAGCGGGGTGCCCTTCGCGTAGGCCACAATCGCGTAATCGAACTCTTTCCGCACGATAAAGTCGATCGCCGGAGCGATGCGCAAAGACTTTTCTGGCTCTACAGTAACCGGAGGTCCGACGAAAGCGACTTTCAACTTGGGGTTGAGGTCCTTCATCATTTCGGCCATCTGCACGTCAACGTGGAAACCAGGCGTCGACGTGAACAAAACCAACAGTTCAAACTCCTTCGCCATCTCGACCGTTTGTTCGATCGAAATCCCGTGGGGAGGAGCGTCTACCACCTTGCTATCGGGCAGCATGCCCGCGGGATAGCAGAGCCAAACTGGATACCAGTACGACTCGATCTCACGCGTAGCAGGCCAGCGTGAGCTGGCGCCACCGTCAAATCCTTCAAAAGAAGGAGGATTTAGAAAAAGCGTGCGCATAGAACCTATCCTCTACGGTACGGCAACCGGCACCGGAATAACAACTGTCCTTCAGTAAACAGTCGGAACGGGTCTGTGATTGGTCGCTACAGCAACCTCAGTGGCGGGCGGCTCTCCGCCTCGTTGAAAATTGGAGTAGTTGATCAGAAGCTCCGCCTTACCCGCGATTCTGGTCTCAATCACCGACTGTACCCGGGTCGGCAGCGCCACTCCCTTGTGGACAGAGTAGTACCGTGTAAACGATACCTTCTTCAAGAACACCGGCGACGGAGATTTCGAAAACTCTCCCTGCTCCCGGATCGGCAGGGCCAACTCGTCGTCGATCCAAAGTTCCCCCTTATACAGTCCGACCCGCTTCTTCCGCGGGGCAACTTCATAGATATGCACCCGCCGCCCTTCCTGTTCGGCCATCCGCTTAAACTTGAACTTATAGTTTTGATCGGTGATGCCGGAGTCGATCGGCTTGGTGCTGTTCTCTTGCTCCCCCGATAGATATCGGGCGATCACGTGCTTTTTCACCGTATCGTCACCGGTGATCGACTTCACGGCAAACGCCACATGGCCGTTCTTCGCCACGTAGCGCACGCCGGTCAAATGGCCGACTTTGCCCAGCTTCGGCAGACGAGCATCGAAGTCCATCTCCATCTGCAAATCGCGCGTTTGGTCGGCTTGCCGTCCGCTCGCTTCGAAGTAACGCTGCAAGATATCTTGGGCGGAAAGTGCAGGAATGAAAAAAAGGACCGTGAAAAGGGATCGGAGAACCAAACGCTACCTCGAACAAAGATACTTTCCATAGTGTACCAACCGCCACTGCTACCCCGGGCGCTATGCTGGACTATGCGATTCGTTGGCGCGGCCGGTCTGCTGGGCCTGTTCGTACTCGGCTGGGTCGTCGCCGGTTGGTGCGGCCTGCACCAGGACGAAGCGCTTTTTCTGAAGGCCATTGACGATCCGGCTGGTTGCGCCTTCTCGATCCTCCACGGCCAGATCGCCCTGATGATCATGGCCTACGTGGGAACAATCAAGGCCGCGCTTTACGTTCCGTACCTCAAGCTGGTCCCGCTCAGCCCTTTCGCGGTTCGCCTGCCGCTACTCTTTGCCCTCGTCGCCATCGCGGGCTTATCGCTTCGCTTCTGGCTGGGCTTCGGTTCCGTTTCGGCCGTCACTCTCACCGCGATCCTCTTCATCGCCCATCCTCTTTTCGTTTTGCCGATCGTGATGGACTGGGGGCCGGTGGGCCTTCAACTGCTCCTCAGCACGCTATTGCTTTACGCCGTCCGTCGGAACTCTTTCCTCTGGGCCGGGCTGCTGGCGGGCTTGATGGTTTGGGACAAAGCCGTCGCCATCTGGGTGCTGGCCGCCGTGGTTGCCTCGTCGGCGATCTTCTACCCCGCTCGCCTGCGTCGCTTTTGCCATTGGCGCGTCGCGGCTGGCTTCCTGCTCGGTGCCGCGCCCTATCTTTATTACCGCTCGAAGGTTCCCCACGCGATGAGCGGCCTGCGAACCGAACTCGTCCCAACCGAAATCTGGCCCAAACTGTGGGCGGCCCGCCACTCTCTCGACGGATCCGCCATGCTCGGGCTCTTGTTTCCGGTTGACCCTCCGCC
>JBBRIO010000174.1:0-9355 GCA_038220855.1 Bryobacterales bacterium
ATGTAGCCCTGATGGACGGTGGCCGTATCGAGTTCGCGTTCGACGATGACCGTGGCGGCAGCGAAGCCGGCGGCGAGGTCGCCGATTTCGTGGCGGATGTGTTCGGCGACGTTGCCGTTGGCCAAGCCCTCGTGGAGTAGGGGGGCGCCCGGGGCCATCGCGGCCGGCGCGGTCAGAACGCAAGGCAACGGTTCGTAGTCGACCTCAATGAGCGCGACGGCTTCGGCGGCGACGTGTGCGTTGACGGCGGCCACCGCGGCCACCGCGTGACCGCTATAGAGCACTTTACCGGAAGCCAGGATGTTGCCGCGAAGGGAAGACAGCAGCGTATCGCCTTCGCCGAAGTCGACGATCTTGTCGGCGGAGGCGGGCGGGAAGTCCGCGGCGGTGACGACGGCGAAGACGCCGGGGAGCGCTTCGGCTTTGGATGTATCGAGGCGGAGAATGCGCGCGTGGGCGTGCGGGCTGCGGAGTATGGCCCCGTGGACCATCCGGGCGAGTTGGAGGTCAGCGCCGTATAGGGCGCGGCCGGTGACTTTGTCGGCCCCGTCGTGACGAATCGGGCGGGTGCCGAGTACTTTATAAGGAGTTGCGCTCATCGTGCTGCTCCATTGATTTCGACCGCGGCCGCTTGCACGGCGCGGATGATTTTGTCGTAGCCGGTGCAGCGGCAAAGATTGTTCGACAGCCAGAAGCGGGTCTGATCTTCGGTGGGGTGCGGATGCTTTTGCAGCAGGGCGTCGGCGGCGATCAGGAAGCCGGGGGTGCAGATGCCACATTGCAAGGCGGCGTGTTCGAGGAAGGCTTTCTGCAAGGGGTGCAGGGTGTTGCCGTGGGCGAGGCCTTCGACGGTCGTGATCGTTTCGCCTTCGGCTTCTACCCCGAGGACGAGGCAGGAAGTGACGATGCGGTCGCCGAGTTTGATGGTGCACGAGCCGCAGTTCCCATCGCCGCAGCCTTCTTTGGTGCCGGTCAGGCCAACGACATCGCGAAGGCACTCAAGCAGCGTTTGGCGGGGTTCGCAGAGGAATTGAATAGGCTCGTTATTGATGGTGGTCTGGACTTGAACTTTGGGGGCCATGTTAGTTTTCCTGGGCTCGGGTAACGGCGATTTCGAGGGCGCGGCGGGTCATGACCGCGCAGAGGTGTTTGCGGTAGGCGGCGGTGCCGCGCATATCGGAGATGGGTACGGCGGCGGCTTGAGCGATCTGCGCGGCGGCTTCAAGGGCCGCGGGCGAGACCGGTTGGCCGACGAGCGCGTCGCCCGCGGCGGGGACAAACAGGGGCGTGGGCGCGACCGCCGAAAGAGCGATGCGGGCGGCGACGAAGACTCCATCGGCGATGGAGACCGAGACGCCCGCGCCAACGACGGCGATATCCATTTCATTCCGCGGAATGAAACGGAGGTAGGCTGCGCCAGAGTGGGGCGCGGGCGCGGGGATTTGAATGGAGACGAGGAGTTCGCCCGTGGCGAGTTGGTTGCGGCCCGGGGCTGTGCAGAAATCTTCAATGGCGATGGCGCGGCGACCGCCGGGCCCGGCGACGTTCGCGGTGGCTTTAAGGGCAATGAGCAGCGGGATGGAGTCGGCGCTGGGCGCGGCGTTACATAGGTTTCCCCCAAGGGATGCCCGGCCCTGGATTTGGGTCCCGCCGATCCACGAAGCAACTTCGGCGAGGGCCGGAAAATTCGATTGGATAATGGGGTGAGAGGTGAGGCGGTAACAGGGGACCGCGGAACCGATGATGAGCCCGGCGACGGGGTCGAAGTCGAGCGCGTTGAGTTCCGGGATCTTCTTGACGTCGATGACGTGATCGGTTTCTTTGCGACCGGAACGGAGCTGCACGATAAGGTCCGTACCGCCGGCGAGGAGCCGGGCGGAGGGTTGACTTACGAGCAGACCGACGGCTTCCGGGAGCGTAGAGGGAGCGGTATAGTCGAAGGCTTTCACATCGTTTAGTGTACCTTTGAGAGGATGCGTTGGATGATAATTTTCGGTTTGGCAATGACACTGCACGGGCAGGTGTTGATGCCGGGAGAAGCGGGCGATGGATTCGTGCCGCTGTTTAACGGAAAGGAGTTTGGTCGTTGGGAGGGGGACGAGCAGGTTTGGCAGATCGAGAAGGGTGGCCGAATCTGGGGATCGACCGACAAGATGACCGGGCGGGGGCGGAGTTTGGCGCTGATTCATCGGGGGGAACGTTTCAAGGATTTCGAACTACGGATGGAAGTGCGGCTGCGGAATGGCCGGGCGAAGCTGTGGGTGCAGGGCGAGGAGCGGACCGAGGGCGTGGTGACGGGGCCGATGGTCGAGATCTCGGATGCGGAGAAGGTTGTTAAAACCAACGAATGGATGGAGTATTTCCTGACCTGCAAAGACGGCAAAATGAAGGTGGTGGTCAACGGCGAAGTGAAACAGGAGGGCCTCGAAGCATCCCGGTTTGCAGGGCTGTTGGCGTTTGAAGTGGAAGCGGTTCCCGCGATGGAAGTGCGTTTTCGCAACATTCGGATTAAGAAGTTGAACTGATCTGGCGCTGGTTACTCGTGCTGGGTTGGCGGGGGGAGGAAGTTGAGGAGCCAGGCTCTGGCGTTGTTGGCCGAGGATGGCGCGGGTAACGTCATGGTGGGCTGACAGGACCGTCCAATCGGAAACGATGAGACCGGTTTATCGGCGCTGGGACGGGATGGGTTTGGGGGCCGGTGGAGAACGAGAGCCAGACGAATACGGGATCTTCGCGGAACCCGTCGTTGGTGGCTTGGGAGGAGCCGTCTGGATCGCGGGCCGATGTATGGGTGATTCGGCGAGAGGCCAAGGTTGGCGTGACCTGGGGAGTCATCCCGGGATGCATTTGTTTCCCCAGAAGATGAGTACCGCGGCCGGAGCCAGATTGGTTCTGAACGCGCAGGGGGAGCCGTCAGTGGGGTGGCCGGACAATGCAGATGGAGACGGGCAGCTATACTTTCGACGTTGCTCGAAGGGGGGTGGAAGCGTTTGCAGATCGTGAGCGAGGCGACCGGCGGGGCGTCGAACGTGAGGTTAGGATTGGACGGGGAGGGGCGCCCACCGCTGTGTTGGCGAGAGGATGGACGGGCGGAGGTGAAGCGTTGGGGAAATCGATGGGGAGTTGGTGTGGCCGAGCACGGCGATGGAGGCTGCGGGCGGCCGGCGTCGCGGGCCCGGTCCGCTGGACCGGGAAGAGGCAGTCGCGAGGTTGACTTGGATCGCGTGGGTGAAAAACGGAGGTCGGCAAACCTTTCGGACGCTTTGCTTAAAACGGGTGGAGTAGGAGTTAGCTCCGAGTTCCAAGTGCCGGGCTGGAAGGTGGCGATGATGCCGAAAAGGCTGGCACCAACGGTGGGCTCAGGCGCTGCCATGCGGCAGGCTACTGAGCGTGGTGCCAGCATCCGCGCCGCAGGCGCGTAACTCCTTCCTCCTCAGCAGACATCCTTAATGTCGACACGATCGTGCGAGGCGATGCCGCGTGGCAGTGAGCCAGAGGACATTGGAAGCGCAAGTCGTGTCGCTGGTTAACTCTTGGTGAGTAAGGGTGGGTAACTTTTCGCGAGTGCAGAAGACCAGGAAGTACATCTGGTATTGTTGCGGGCGGGTGCCGGCTTTCTAGCGTGCGCAATCGAACTCAACGGTGACGGCTTGGCCGTGGAGCGAGGAGCACTAAGCCGGCGAGTATCTTCTGCTTCGCTGCGAGTTGAAAGTCGATGTGGGGGCGTAAATAGGGGTCCATGTCGACATCGTCCTGCTAAAAGTCGGGACTCTGGAGAGATGCACTCAGGCGCAACGGACACTCTCCGGCATGTACGTTTTTGACTGACAGCCAGCCGATGAGTTCGCCGAGCAGGCAGCCGACGAAGGCTCCGACGACCGCACTTCCGGGACCACCGATAGCCCCGCCGATGAGAGCTCACTTGGCCGAGCCTTTAACGCCTTTCCATTCCAGTTCGGCCTCGACGGCGAGATCGTCGTACTTCTTTTCGAGCTCTACCCGCCTCTTCTCTTTGAGGTGTTCTAGGACCGCTGCATCGTCCAGAAAGCGGAGGCGATGGTAGAGTTCATCGGAGTTGATCGCGTCGGATTGCGGTTGCCGCCAAGGGACCGGATAGCCGTCTGCGAGCTCGGCTTCGTTGGATGGCGTTCGCGGCACCGCCGGCTGCCAGCGCTGAGCCATGCGCTTGCCGGCGCACTGACCGACGGTCGAGGCGACTGGAAAGGCCTCCTTGCGGAGTGAATGTTTAGGCTCGCCGTCTTTGGCCTTCAGCCTGTGGATGGCGTCGACGAAGGCATGGAAAAGGTCCCTGCTGCCGAAGAAGCCGATGTCGACTTCGCGCTTCGGCTTCGATTCTTCGTTGCTGACGTCGTGTATTGGAAGGAACGTACTTGCCGATGATGTCGTAGCAAGGCCAAGACGGAAAGTCCTTGTGCTCATGGGGGTACTACTGGGTGGGCGGCTTCGATAGTGTTGGTCCGGAACCCTTCGATCGTGGCTCAGAGGGTGGCTTCGCGAAACCACGCGACCAGCTGGCCGCCTTGGGGGCCGGCGATGGGAGTGGGCTCGCGGAACTGAGAGAGGTCGGTGAGCCAATTACCAAATCCGAGGCCGTTCAGATTCTCGTCAGGACGCGCTTGGCGGAGAAGCCTGATGATTTCCTCGGCGATCTGGGCGTGTTTGGCGGTCCAAGGTCTAGCCATGTGGGACGAGAAGGGACGGGACTACACGACCGCACCGGTCGATATCTCCATTCCGCCCCACGCGAAGGAGGGGAAACTGATCGTCGGCACAGGGGCTGACCAACATCGATTTGTGCTCGACAGGGGTAACCTGACGACGGTGACGGAGCCGTCGAGGGCGATTCAAGGATTGGGAAATTTGGGCTTCGGTTGCGGGCTGAACAAAGTGACATGGCAGTTAGTGCCGGTTATTGAATGGAAACGGTGACCGGGTTGGCCGGGATACCGTCGACGGTGAGGCGGATCTCGACGAGGCCGCGCCCGCGGAGAGCGAGGGGGATGTCGAGGTTAACCTGATCCAGCCCGGGGAAGCTAGGCTGAGGGCCGGAGTAGAGCACCGGGGCGGAGAGGCCGCCAATGGTGGCCGAAGTCTGGCGGCCGCGGCGCAGACCGGTCGCGTACAGGGAGAGGACGGAGGGTAGGCTGATCGGAACGGGTTGGCAGAGGGTGGGGCAGGCGAAGGCTGGCCCGGAGGTAGCGATGGCGGCGGCGAGACCGGCGGCGTTCAAGGTGAACACGCTGGGTGCGACGGTTTGCACGGTGGTTTGGGCCGTGAGGATGGGGCCGTCGGATAGGACCTCGATTGTCGTGGAGCCAGGGGTCGTGGCCGAGGGGACAAGCAGGTTGATTTGCGAGGCGGAGGCAAAAAAGATTTCCGCGGGCCGGCCTTGGATTTCGACGCGCGGAGAGGTTGGCATGGGGCCGTAAAGGGAGACGATCGCTTCCGGGGCGGTGGTCGTGGGAACGCCTAGGGAAGGGATGAGGCCGAAGTAACGGGCCATCCAGTAAGGAAGAATGTAATCTACGCCAGCGTTGCCGATGGTGCCGGATCCTCCTCCGGAGAGTTGGAACGGGCTGCGTTGCCAGAGGAAGTCGGTGGGGGTGCGGAGGTCGACGGGGATGGGGTCGCAGGCCTGGTCGCCGCAGACACGCACTTCGGCGCGGCGATCGACGAAGAAGTCGCGGCGGGAGCGCTTGAGCCAGAGGTCGAGGAGTTCGAGGGTTTCGACATCGCGGCGCGGGTCTGGGACGGAGAGGGCGCGGTCGATGAGGTTGAAGAAGGGATTTTGGTGGTTGGCGGTGTAGCGGCGGGCGATGGCGTACGCGCTTTCGTAGGTGGACTTCGTGGGAGACGTTTCCAAGCGGATGAGGGAGTAAAAGGTGAGGTAGATGAGGTTGAATTTGAAGTAGGAGCTGGTAGAGAGCGAATCGAAGGCGACAGGTAAGGCGACAGAGCTGGCGAGGCGCGTGCGCTCGGATTCGTAGAGAGTCGTGAAGCGGTCGGGGTTGATCTGCCGGGCGATTTGGAGAATCGCGAGTTGCTGGTCGGGGCGAATGGTGAAGATGGGGTTGGACCAGTTGCTGGCGACAAGGAAGTTGGCGAGACGGGTGGCAAGGGGACGAATGGTGGGCCGGAGCGTGGGGATTTGCTCGTAGGCGACACTGAGGCCGAAGAAGACGCCCAGGTACTGATCGCGGGATAGGTTGCCGACCCAGGAGAAGCCGAGGGCGGAATTGCGAAAGATTCCGTTGGCGGCTTCTTCGCGTTCGACGCCGGCGGTGAAGGGCGAGTTGAGCGCCAGACGGCAGCGGGCGAGGGAATCGTTGCCCGTAATATCGACGAGGCCTTCGAGGCCTTGGAGGGCGCGAGTGGCGTTGGCGAGGGCATCGGGCGAGGCGGTAACGCGAAAGCGAAAGGATTCCGCGGCGAGATAGTGGCCGGTCCAAAGGGCGGAGTCTCCGCAGCGGGTGTAGCCGGTGATTTCGGATGACGTTGAGGAGGCGTAGAAGGGGTCGAGGAGAGTGCCGAAGGGCAGGTGGCGGGACTGGATGAGGGAGGAGATGGCCAGCGCTTCCGGCTCGCCGGCGACGGCGGACAAGATGGAGAGGAGTCCTAGAGCGAGAAGGCGCATGCTATCTGCATTGATAGCACTTATTCCATCGGGGGGAGGATGAGGCCGAAGGTGAGGAAGCCGCGGAGCTTTTCGACGAAGTCATCTCCGACGGTGACTTTGGCCCAGCGGATGGAGGCGCGCTCGGAGCCTTCGCTGAAGAAGCCGACCCCGCCGGTGCGGAGTCTGGGATCTCGAAACGTATCGATGACGCGGCCGCCGACGATGGTGACGAACCGATCGCCGATCGCCCGGATTTCGTAGTTGTAGAATGCCTTATCGTCCAGAGTGATGGGCAGAGGGAGCCGGACGCGACGGGTTTCTTTGCCGCCGATCATGGAAAAGCGGACGAGTTCGGTCGCGCTGGAATTGCCACGACCGGAGAGCATGAGCTTAGTGGCGTAGAAGTTGCGGTGATCGCCGGCACGGATGGCCCAATTCACCGATGTATTTTCGATGCGGCCCTCGAATTGAAAACGGTAGTCGGCCAAGCTTTTCGAGTCGCTCCAGATCCGGAGGCCGCCTGGCCGGAGGAGGCCGTTGTTGATCGGCCCGCCGGAGCTGGCCGAGGCTGCGGCGGCCTGCCAGTCGCGGAGATTTGAGGACACGAAATCGCTATGCAACTCAATGCCGGGAGTTCCCTTCGGAAGGTGGTTGAGGAGCGACGAGGTCTGTTGGGAGAGCCAACCGGGACGCCGGTCAGCTGGTTCCGGTGCGCCGTTGGCATTGCCGCCTGGGGGATCTAGGGAGAAAACCAGGGCACCCCCGAGGGCTAGAAGGACGAGCACCATAGCGGTGGAGGCGACGTTGGAAGCGGGTTGCTTGGAAACGGGCTGGACGACTTCGTCGGGAGAGTCCCAGGACGCAACGGTGCTGTAGTCGAGCTCGCCGAGTTCGCGCAGAGCTCGGGCAGAACTAGTCCTCCCCGCGGCTTTGTGGGCGTCGGAGCAATACTGACGGTCCTTTAGGCTCCGGAATAGGCCTATCGGTTTGTGGCAATATTTGCAGTTCACGTCTACGTTCCCACCTTCATGATGGCCCGATTCCCGCCTTCTGGAACATGGCTCAGTATCTATTCCCGAACAATTGGGGGATTCACCCTAGGCAAGGGCACTGCTAAAATAAGGGGTAGCTCTTTCTTATGCTCCAAGCTTGGTATGAAAACTGGATCACCCAATGGGAGACGTCACTTTGCTTTCGGTCGACGGACCGAGTGGTGCGGCCCTTTGAATGGGGGATGGAATGGACAGAAAATTGGCCGGTGGACGGGGGGAGTAGAAAAGATCCAGAGCAGTATTTTCGGGACCTGAACGCGACGATTCTGGCGGATCCGGAAGCATTTTTTAGCTACGAGAAGCCGGGGGAATTTCGGCTGGAGGGAGAATGGCTGCGGTTTCGAACGCCGCTCGGGAGTCCGCATCCGTCGAATAACTTAGTGCACGCGCTGTGGTGCCCGGCTGAAAAGCCGAAGGGAAAAGCGGTGGTGGTATTGCCGCATTGGAATTCGGCGTTGCCGCAGCACGTGGGACTCGCGAAGGGGATCGCGAAGTTCGGGATTTCGGCGTTGCGGTTGAGTTTGCCGTATCACGATTATCGAATGCCGGCGGAGTTGCATCGGGCGGATTACGCGGTTTCGTCGAACGTGGGGCGGACGCTGGATGCGACGCGCCAGGCGGTGGCAGATATTCGGGCGTGCGTCGATTGGCTGATCGAGCAGGGGTACACCGAGATTGGAATTGTGGGGACGAGTTTGGGATCGTGCTACGCGTTTCTGGCGAGTACGTTTGATCCGCGGATCAAGGTGAACGTTTACAACCATTGCTCTTCCTACGTGGCCGATGTGGTGTGGACGGGGCTATCGACGATTCACGTCAAGAGGGGTTTGGAAGAGCATTTGGACCGGGATCGGCTGCGGGATTTGTGGGGGGCGATCAGTCCGATGAATTATCTGCGGCAGTATGCGGAGCACCAGCATAAGAAGAATCTGTTCATCTACACGAAGTACGATACGACGTTTTTGCCGGAGTTTAGCCGCCAGATTGTGGGGGCGATCGCGGACCATAAGATTCCGCACAAGGTGGTGGAGTTGCCGTGCGGCCACTACACGATGGGCGAATCGCCATTCAAGTTTATGGACGGCTACCAGATCATCAATTTTTTGAAGAGGAACCTATAGGGTGCTGGAGCCATTGACGGTTCAAACGCTTGTGAAGAGCTGGCGGGAAGAATCAGACGGGGAGGCGCGGAAGAGCCGGGAGTTGATTCTGCATCTGTTGCGGGAGACGCCGTACCCGTTTGCGCGGAACCAGTTTGCGCCGGGGCACGTGACGGCGACGGCCTGCGTGATGCATCCGACGGAGGCTTCGGTGCTGCTCGTGCACCATCGGCGTTTGGATCGATGGCTGTTGCCGGGTGGGCATGTGGAAGCCGAAATCGACGTGACGTTAGCTGGCAGCGCGTCTCGGGAGGCGGTGGAGGAGACGGGGGTGATTTTGGATTCCGGGACTTCGCCGGTGTTGGTTGGGCTGGATGTTCACGGAATACCTGGGCGGAAGAAGGAGCCGTATCATCTGCACCATGATTTGATCTTTCGGTTTCGGGCGGCACAGTCGATAGTGGCGGGTTCTTCAGAGGTGCGGGGGACGGCGTGGTGTGCGGTAGGGCGATTTGGGGATTATGATTTGCCGGACCCGATACGGCGGGCGGTGATGCGGTCGTTAG
>JBBRIO010000175.1:0-9329 GCA_038220855.1 Bryobacterales bacterium
CCCAGCGGAGACCGCCGGGGGAGCGGAGGTCCTGATCGTGGCCGCGGTCGTGGTGGTGATGATTTTTGAGTACGGCGCATTCGTCTTGCGGGTCGAGGAATTCATAGCGACCGAGCAGCATCATGAGCACGGCGCCGACCAGGGGGAAGACGGGGATAAGCCAGATTGTTTCGAGGAAGTTCATTTGGCTGGCTCTACCATTTGAGCAGGTCGATTTCGTCGACCTGCACCGTTTCGCGGTTGCGGAATAGAGCCAGGAGAATGCCCAGGCCGACGGCGGCTTCGGCGACGGCGACGGCGATGACAAAGATCGCAAAGACTTGGCCGGCGGCGTTGCCGTGGTGTTTGGAGAAGGCGACGAGGTTGATGTTGACCGCGTTGAGGATGAGTTCGATGGACATCAAAATGATGACGATGTTGCGGCGGGTGAGGAGGCCGACGGTGCCGATGAGGAGCATCGCGAGGCTGACGGCGACGTAGTGCATGGTCGTGATCATGCGCGCTTCCTTATCATGCGCCGCGCTTCCTGGCGAGGAGAACGCTGCCGACGACAGCGACGAGGAGAAGCAGGGAGGCGACTTCGAAGGGGACGAGGTAATCCTGGAAGAGCGTGTCGGCGATGAGTTCGACGTTGCCGGTGGAGGGCATTGGTTGGGCGGGCGGGAGTTGGGCGCGGCTGAGGAGCACGGCGAGGGCGAGACCGGTGAGGACGGTTACCGCGGCGCCGAGGGGCCAGTTTTTATGGAACTGGCGGAGGCCTTTGCCGGCGTCGAGGTTGACGAGCATGATGACGAAGAGGAAGAGGAGGAGGATGCCGCCGATGTAGATGATGATTTGAGAGACGAAGAGGAACTCGGCTTGGAGCAAGAGATAGAGGCCGGCTACGCCCAGGAGGGAGACCATCAGGGCGAGGGCGGCATGGACGGCGCTGCGGCGGGTGATGGCGAGTAGGCCACCGCCGAGAGCGAGCGTCGAGAAGGCGTAGAAGAAGAAGACGTCGAGGTTCATTGGCGATATTGGGTGGGCCGGGGCCCTTCCTCCAAGGCTTGTCGATCCCAGATGAGGCCTTCGCGAGTATAGCTGGCAATTTCGAAATCCTGCGTGAGTTCGAGGGCGTCGACGGGGCAGGCGTCTTCGCAGAGGCCGCAGAACATGCAGCGGGAGAGATCGTAGGTGAAAGTTACGAGGTCCTTCCGCTTGGTTTCGGGGTTGCGCACGCTGCCGACGACGATGAGATTTTCCGGACAGGCGATGGCGCAGAGATTGCAGGAGATACAGAGCGTTTCCTGGGTTGCCGGATGGACGTTTAAGCGGGGGGCGCCGCGGTAGCGCTCGCTGACGGCGGGCCGTTGACTGGGATATTGCTCGGTGATAACAAGCTTTGGATCCTGATTGCGGAAGGTGACCCAGAGGCCTTGGAGGAGATCGATGAGGAGGAACCGGCGGAGGAAGTTTTTCATCGATCGACCTCGCCGAGGACGATATCGATGGTGCCGATGATGGCGACTACGTCGGCGACCAGAGCGCCTTTGGCCATGTAATCGAGCGCCTGTAGATTGACAAACGAGGGGGGGCGGACGCGGAGCCGGTAAGGATGGATGGTGCCGTCGCTGACGATGAAGTAGCCGAGTTCGCCTTTGGGCGCTTCGATGGAGACATAGGCCTCGCCGACGGGCGGTTTGATGACCTTCGCGATTTTGGCCATGATGGGGCCGGTGGGAATATTCGCTACCGCTTGGCGCACGATGCGGACGGATTGGCGCATTTCGTCGAGGCGGACGAAGTAGCGGTCGAGGGTGTCGCCGCTTGTGCGGGTGGGTACGTCAAACTCGTACTGTTCGTAGCCGGAATAGGGCTGGGCTTTGCGGAGATCCCAGGGGACGCCGGCGGCGCGCAACATGGGGCCGGTGACGCCGTAGCGTTTGCAGGTAGCGGCGTCGAGAACGCCAACTCCGCGGAGCCGCTCGCGCCAGATTCGGTTGCCGCTGAGGAGTTCTTCGTACTCGTCGACTTTGGCGGGGAACTGGTCGCAGAAGGTATTCACCTGCTGTTCGAATCCTTCGTAGAGCTCGTATTGCAGGCCGCCGATGCGGAAGGCATGGGTCGTGAGTCGAGCGCCGCAGTAGTTTTCGAAGATTTTGAGGACCTCTTCGCGTTCGCGCAAGGTGTAGAAGAGCGGGGTGATGGCGCCGATGTCGAGGGCGTGGGTGCCGAGCCAGAGCAGGTGCGAGGAGATGCGGTTTAGCTCCGTGAGGATGACGCGGACCGCCTGGGCGCGGGGCGGGGCGACGGAGTTCATCAACTTCTCGACGGCAAGGCAGTAGCCGAGGCCATTGGAGACCGCGGCGAGGTAGTCCATGCGATCGACGTAGGGGGCGAACTGGACGTAGGTGCGATTTTCGCCTATCTTTTCGACGCCGCGGTGGAGGTAGCCGATGATGCACTCGGTGCTTTTGACGCGCTCGCCGTCGAGCTTCAAAACGATGCGCAACACGCCGTGGGTGGACGGGTGCTGCGGGCCCATATTGAGCACGAGTTCATTGGCGTCGATGGAGGTCATTGGCCGCTCTCGATGCCGAGGTTGTTCTGGACCCAGGTGTTATCCATCTGCGTGATGCCGTAGTCTTTGCGAAGGGGGAAGCCGCTCCATTCGTCGGGCATCAGGATACGGCAGAGGTTGGGGTGGCCGGCAAACTCGAGGCCAAACATGTCGAAGACTTCGCGTTCGAGCCAGTTGGCGCCGAGGAAGACGGGCACGGCGGAGAGCGGTTTTTGGCCGGCCGGAACTTGCGCTTTGAGACGGACTCGTTCGTTCCGCGAGTGGCTGTAGACGATGTAGACGAGATCAAAGCGGCACTCGCGTGTGGGGTAGTCGACGGCCGTAATGTCGACGAGGTAGTCGAAAGCGGCTTCGGCGTGGAGCAGTTCCAGGGCAGGCAGCATGGCGGTAAGGGAGAGCACCGCGAAGGGTTGATCGAGGTATAGAAGGGTGTCGAGGACAGCGGCACCCAAATGTTTACGGAGGAGTTCCGGGATAGCGCCGTCCCAGGGGACGGTCGCCATGACGGCCGGAGCTTTAGCGGGTTTAGGTTCTTCAGCCATCGAAGAGCGGGGGTTCGCGCACTAGTCGGCGAGACTATTGATGCGCTGAATCTCCTTGAGTAAAAAGTCGAAATTGGCGAAGGGGTCTCCGCCGTGGCGGGCCCAATGGACGCGGCCTTTGGCGTCAATCAGGATCGTCGAATGGAGTTCGATCTCCTCGAAATCGTCGTAGGAGAGGAAGCGCCGGGCGTTGGCGAATCCGGTGTCGGAGAGCAGGCGGAAAGGCACCTGTTTGAGTTTGAGCGAGTCGGCGTTGTCTTCCGGTCCGTTGCTGGAAATGGCGAGAACGGCCGTGTTGTGCTTTTCGAAATCGCCGTTGCGTTTGGCGGCTTCCTGAAGTTGTTCGAGGCAGTGGGGGCATTCCTGCCCGAGGTAGAAAATCAGGACGACATTGCGCCCCTTGTATTCTTCGAGGGTGACGCGTTTCTTCTGCGAATCGAGGGCGTCCAGGGAGGGGGCGCCGTAGGCTTCCCAGCGGTTCGGGCCGAGGCTTTCGAGGGTGGTTTTTGCGTAGTTGCGCTGCGGGGCCGGGGAGACGTCTTTCGGTTGGGCGGTGAGGCCGAGGGCTTTCGCTTGGGCAAGTGGCGCGAAGCCGGGGTCGGCGTCGGACCAGACGTGGAGCAGGCGGGCGTAGTGGTCGGTCGCTTTGGCCTTGTCCCCGAGGGCGAGCCAGGATTCGGCGAGGCCAGCCAGCGCCCAGCCGTCGTTCCGGGTGATTTCGAGAGATTTTTCAAAGGCCTTGACGGCGAGGGCGGGCGATTTTGCCTGGAGGTAAGCGCGGCCGAGATCCAGGTATAGCGAGGAGGGATAGAAGGGCGGATCGTTTTGGCCTTCGACCAGCGCTTCGTACTTGGCGGCGGCGTTGCCAAGCGCGGTCAACCCGGCCAGCGTCTGCCCCTCGGCGAGGAGGAGTTTGGCTTTGAGTTCGGACTGGATCAGTTCCCAACGCGGTTTGGCGTGTTTCTCTTTCTCGATCTCGGCTTGCAGTGCTTTGTGTTTTTCGGTGCTTTTCCTGGCTTTATCGATGTCGCCGAGGGCGAGGTGGGCGAGCGCTTCGAGAAAGGCACGCTCCTCTTTATCCCGCAGCAGCTTGTCGTCCCAGTAGAAGGCCTTGCCGTCGAGAATCTCCTTCCAGCGTTCAAAACGAACCAGCGTCCGGTTCATGACGAGACGGCCCTGGTAGTGAGGGCTGAAGGCCTCGGCCTTGTTTTCCTTAGGGTCTAAGGGCGCGGCCAGCAACTGGCGTCCGGCGCTGACGCCGGCTTCGAACATGCCGAGTTGGCCCTGGATGTAGGCGAGGTAGTTCTTGTTGTGGGCGTAGTTCCAATTGTTATAGGGCAGGGTCATCCGCTCGCGCATATACTGCTTTTCGACGCGGGTGGCGGCGTCCATGGCGATGGCGGCTTCGTGCCACATGCCGATGCCGGAGTAGATGTGGCCGGGCATATGGTGGGCGTGGCCGATGGCGGGCGCAATCGCGCCGTAACGGCGGCAGCTTTCGAGCGCGAATTCAGGATCCTTGCCATCCCAATTGTGGATGCGATAGTGGTGTGCGCCGGGGTGATCGGGGTTTTTGGCGAGGATTTGCCGCACCATTAACTCGGTCCCGAAGCGGTCTTCCATCATGTTGTTTAAGGCGAGCAAAGCCTTGGCTTCGAGGTCATCCGGATACTTCATGGCGATGCGTTCGAGCATGCGCCGTTGCTTATTCCGATTCGCTTCGCCGTAGCCGGGGTCGTCGGGATTCTGCGTTACGTCGTCGGCCGATGACTCGATATATAAGCGTTCGCGTTCGGTGACGCCGCCTTTCCGCTTGATGGCTTCGCGAAGGAATTCCTTACCCCGTTCGCCTTGCGCGGAGCGGGACAAGCCCCACCAGGCCATGGCATTGTCCGGTTCCAGCTTCAAGCACCATCGAAATGCCCGCTCGGCTTCGTAGTACCAGAAGGAGTGCAGGAGCGCGTTGCCCTGGTTGAACCATTTCTGCACCTCCGGATTTTTATGGGTGATGGGGAAGGGCGTATTGCCGATCGCGCGAATTTCCCATGGCTTTTGCCGGGGCCCGGAGTCGAGCGCCTCACCATAATGGGAGTGGCCGGCGCGGGGGGTCTCGGCCCACAGAAAGGCGGGGGAGAGAAGGATTGCTATGGAGAGAGCTTTCAACACGGAAGAGTTAACCCTTTAGTGTAATCCCTACCAGGATGCGGGCGGTTTTCCGCCGGGTCAACGAGATGCAACCGAAGGGCAACTGGGGGATTGGGGGGCTCTAGAAGAAGTCCGAACGGTTCGGTTTCTGCTGAGCCAAGGCGGCGTTGAGGAACTGGATAACGGGATACATCGCTTCGAACAGGCGGACGACTTCGCCGGTCAGCTTGGGGGTGAGAGCGAGTTTGGGGTCCAGGCTGAGATCGAAATACAGCCACTGTTTTTTGCGAATCCAGAAATCTGCCGGATCATCTTTTGGGAAGCCCTTCGGGGGCCGGGTGAGTGAATCGCCCTGGAGTTCGCCCAGGATCTTCTTTCGCTTTTTGTTCTCGACGAGCGAAGTCCAAGCGTCGAGGTCGTTGGCGATACAGGTTCGAATGGCCAGCATCTGGGCCGGTTCGGGCGAGTAGACGCCGGCGGCCACTTCCAATTGGAAAGGCGAAACGGAGACATAGAAGCCCGACGCCGACTGCTTGTCGGTGACGGATTGATGAAACGAGGCGGAGGAGTTGGTTTTGTACGGCGTTTTGTTTTTGCTGAAGCGGGTGTCGCGATAGATCCGATGCATGGCCTTCTTGGGGTCAGTGATGTACTCGGGGGCGAAACGGGCGAACTCCGCATTCAACCCTTCGACGAACTCCACCATGGGAGCCTTGACGGCGGTGTCGTAGATATCCTTGCGCGCTTGGAACCACTCGCGTTGGTTGTTTTCCTTTAAGTCACGAAGGAACTCCTGGCCAGCGGCCGGGAAACCGCGAAACAGATTGGGCATCTTTCTAGATTACGCGGTCGCCGCCATTGACTCTTCGACGATGCGGCCATCGAACAACCGGATGCTGCGTTGAGCGAAGCGGGCGAAGCGCGGGTCGTGGGTGACCATGCAAATGGTGGCGCCACCCTTGTGCAGTTCTTCGAGCAGATTCATGACTTGTTCGCCGTTCTGTGAATCGAGATTGCCGGTGGGTTCATCGGCGAGGAGAATGGCGGGGCTACCGGCCAGCGCCCGAGCGACCGCGACACGCTGCTGTTGGCCGCCCGAGAGTTGCGAGGGATAGTGCCGTTCGCGATGCCCCATGCTGACGCGCTCCAGGGCCTCGCGGACGGCCTTTTTGCGCTCGGCGGCAGGCATGTTCCGGTAGGTCAACGGGAGTTCGACGTTTTCGTAGACGGTGAGATCACCAATGAGATTGAAGGCTTGGAAGATGAAACCGATTTCGCGATTGCGGATGCGCGCCCGCTCGCTTAGTTTCAGGCCGTTGACCGGATGGCCGTTGAGGGTGTAGTTGCCGTCGGTGGCCGAATCGAGCAGGCCGAGGATGGCCAGCAGCGTCGACTTGCCACATCCGGAGGGCCCGGAGATGGAGACGTACTCGCCCCGTCGAATCTCCATTTCAATCCCCGCGAGCGCATGGGTTTCGACTTCATCGGTGACAAACCGTTTGCTGACGCTTGAAAGCTTGATGATCTCTTGCATTTATTCCTTTCCGAGCAACTCCAGCAGAAACGCCGTAGCCTCTTTGTTTTTCATGGTCGTGAGGCGTTCGACGGCCGCACGTTTTAAATCTTGGTCGGTCTCTTTGCGGGCGATCTCGACGAGCAGGGCGGCTTTGCCGGAGGCGGCAAGACCGTCGAGGATGGCGCGTTTGGCGCTCTTCTCGGTTTCGGTGGGGTAGAGCTGCGCCAATTCGGCGTGGCCACCGCAGGCGCCTAACATTTGCAGGGCTTCGCGGCGCAGATCGAGGTTGGTTTCCGACTTCGCCGCCGTCAGCAGGCGCTCTTTGTCGCGACTGATCATGAACCCGCGGAGAACGGCTCGTTTCACGGAGACGTCGGTGGCGGAGGCATAGAGCTCGGCGAGGCTTTGGCGAGACTCGGGGGAGTTGAGGACGCCGAGATATTCGACCGCCGCCAATTGCAGGTCGGGGTTGGTGCCGCCTTTGGCGTACTGGGTTACGATTTCGCGGGCACGGGCGCCGCGGCTTTGCGCGAGCACAAACAAGGCTCTTTTCTTCAGGCGCGGCGGATTCTTGGGCGAGTTTAGGATCTTTTCGAGCAGCGGCAGGGCGGTTTCCGGCTCGGAGTGCATCAGGCCATTGAGGGCGAGGAGCTTCAGTTCCTCGTCGTCTTCCGTTTCGGGCCGGACGGGCTGGCCGGCGGCCTGCCGCATTTCGGCGGCGAGGGCCTTTGCGTCGTTGAGCCATCCGCTCTTCGGATGGGCTCGTTCGAGTTCGGATAAGGCGGCCAGGCCTTCGGCGGAACGGCCGAGCCGGGACAGGGAGTAAGCCTTCCAATAAAGGGCGCCATCGGCGCGAGCTTCCTTCCTCTCGACGACTTTGCCGAATAGCTCGATGGCCTTTTCGTATTGGCGTTGGTCGACTTCACGGGCGGCTTGGCGGTAGGCGTCTTGCGAGGTCCAGGCGTAGTTCGTGGTCCTCGGCACGCGGGGCGCTCGCGGTGCCGGGGGCATGGGGGGCGTGGGGGGCACCGCGGGCTGGGCGAAACTGAGAAGGGTCAAGCTCATTCCTGTTAAGCAGGTACGTAGGCTGTTACGCGTGAGTTCAAAGAAAGTAACTGAGTTCATAAGATTCCTGGGGAGGGGGCTGGCTCGGCGGCCACAATTCGAATTTCAAAAATGATGCCTTTCCGGGCGATTCGGCTCCGCAGTTCCTGCAACTGTGGACCGTTCAACTGCGCCGGACTGTGGGCGATTTCGAGCAGGATTTCTTCCAGATCGCTCAACAACTGGCCCACTCGCGCTTCCTGCGTTCCACTGGCGGTCTGTTTATAGAGCCGGTTGTCGTCGAGCAGTTGCTCGGCCGATTGGCGTTGCCAGGAGATATCCATCGTTCGGCCCGGAGCGTTTTCAATTTCGGCGAGGACCATGAGACTCGAGGCCAAATGTCCGTCGAGAGCCACACGGAGCAGCCTGGCCCGCGGATCATCGGCGACGGCGACCGGCTTGGATCGTTCGTAGGCGGTCCCGGCGAGGAACGCTCCGACGACCACGACGGCCGCGGCGGCTAGTCCAAAGGCCCAGTGACGGAAATTTCGCCGGGGGGCGGTGGCGAGCTGCACTTTGCGCCAAACTTGCTGACCGTAGTCCGCCCCGCGCTCCGGGAGTGGCGCAGCTATGAGGGAGTTCAGAACCCGTTGCAAGCTCTGATAGGTTTGGCGACATTCCGGACATTCGTCGAGGTGCGATTCCAGGTCGTCAGACCCGCCGTCGCCGTAGTATTGCAAAATCAGTTGGTCTTCGGTGGGGTGGTTCATGTCAGGGTAATCCAGGGCAAAAGCGCCCGACGTAGTTTCTTAACCGCTCGAAAAATGCTTTGCTTGGTGGCGTTCTCGCTGAGTCCGATCGTTTCGCCGATTTCGATCAGCGGGACGCCTTCGTAGTGCCGCAGGGTAAAGGCGGCCCGTTCATGGGTGCTCAGGCCGTTCAGCGCGGCCGCAATCCGTTCGCCCAGCAGATGCGAACTGGCGAGGCGCTCCGGGGTCGGGGCGCTCGAAACGAGCTCGATTTCGGCCGAGCCGGGCCGGTTTTTCCGTAAGATATCGAGGGCCAGATTTCTGGCAATCGTATGAATCCACGTGGCGAAACTCGCCCGCGACTCATAGCGATGGATCTCCCGATAGGCCCGCATAAACGTCTCCTGCACGATTTCATCCGCGTCGTTTTCATTGCCCGTGATTCGATACGCCAGCCGGAACACACTCCGGCTGTGACGCTCCACCAGCCCGGCGAAAGCTTCCGCCTCGCCTGCCCGCACCCGGCTCACTGCCGCCAGATCAATCTCGTTCATTTTTACGATTAGACTGACACGCACCGCCTCGGTTAGCCATAATCAAAAAAATGACTTTGGTCCTCGCGGCGCTGGAACGGCTCCAGACCATCCCTGATTTAACCGTCCAAACGGGCGCGCTTCTCCAAAACTATACGCGCTTCCGCCTGGGAGGGCCCTGCCAGGCGTTGGTTTCGACGACGAGCGAGGCCGCCTACCTCGCCGCCTTGGGAGTGCTGA
>JBBRIO010000176.1:0-9309 GCA_038220855.1 Bryobacterales bacterium
AAGCGAGCGCGTTCAACGCCTCAAACTCCGCCCACGCGTCCAGCCAAGTCACGAACCGCGTCCGGTGCTCCACCCGCCAAGCCTCCACCGCCATCGCACACTGCGTTCCAATCATAAACAGCAGCGAAGGCGTGTAAAACCACTCCTTATTCCGTTCTTCCAACAGCCGCCAATACCGTTGCACCCGCCGGATCTCCCCGCTTGCCCCTTCGCGTTTCACCCGCTCGGCCAACCCCCGTAACTTGGCTGAAGTGAACTCCTGCTTCTCCAAAAGCGCCAACCCTTCGCGAATCATCCCGATCTCAATTGACACCATCCGGCTGTTTTCAATAATGCCGTTCACGGCCTCCCGCAGCGTCGACCCGAACGCCGTCTGCAACGCCAATCCCCCCAACAACACCTGCCCATAATTCTGCCAATCCACGACGCCGGTCGCCAATAGCGCCCCGCCCGTCACCACCATCACGTTGCACCCCACCGCCGCCCATCGCATCCACGGCGCAAAGGGTGTCGGCGGACAATTCAGCCAGGTCGAAAACGTTCCCGCCTGCGCCTGAGTCGCCTCCCATCCTAAAGTCGCCATCGCCTCCCGCACCGCCACGTTGTCCCGTAACTCCCGCACCGCCCCCTGCCGCTCCCGGCACTCCGCCACCGACTGGGTCTGCTCGGCCAGGTAATCCGCCAGTCGCTGTTTGCCCGCCTCCGTCCGCGCCCGGCAAATCCGTTCGTACAACGACCCTTCGCCAAACACGTTCAAGTCCCGCGCATACAAGTGGCCCTTCGCCACGTACTCCTCGCCCGTCTCTCCCGTCCCCGCCCATTCGCCGTCCAACCTTGCTAAGCCCTGCGCGTAGAACATCAAGAGACGATTCACCGCCTTGCGAGCCGTCTGCACCCGAGCGAATTTCTGCGCTAACCACCACGCCCCCGGCACCACGACCAACGCCACCCAGACCGGAAAAGCGTGCTGACTCAGCGCCATATAGCCGAGCCAAAAAAACAGCCCCGCAGCGCCGATGAGGCCCATCAATAACCCCGACTGCTCCCCCTCCATCTCCACCACGCTGGCTTGCACCGTCCGTCTTCGTTGCTCATAGGCCAACCGTACTTCTTCAATGGACATTGCAGTAAGTGTAGCGGCTTAACCCTCGAACCGCTTAATTTTCTACTGCCGGCGGGGTACCGCCGTTCGCCCGCCAGCACCTCGGACAGCCGTCCCGCGGTCGAGCCAATCCCCGAGCGCGCCCGGCTGCGGGTTGATCGTCGAACAGCGCTCCCAGTAAGCGCGCCGTCAAATCCTTGCTACTTCGTTTGCACTTACTTCGTCAGTGGAGCTTAAACCGTTGCGAAGAAGCCGGCGTCTCCACGGAATTCGACGGACTCCGCATTGCCGAGTGCTTTGCGCAATTCGACCTCAACCTCGAACCCGCCGCCGCGTCCGCGACCCGAGATCCAATCCTCGTCGCCCTTATCTTATACTCAGATCTTGATCGAGAGTCTTTGTGTTTACTGCGGATCGAACGGTGGGCTGGACCCGCGCCATCGCGCCATGGCCCGTACGTTCGGCGAGCAGATCGCCGCGCGCGGCCTCCGCCTCGTCTATGGCGGTAGCCACCTCGGCCTCATGGGAGAGTTAGCCGATGCCGTGCTTCTCCAGGGCGGGGAGGTCACCGGCATCGTCCCGGAGCTTTTGGTGGAAAAAGAAGCGGCTCATCGCGGGTTGAAGGATCTGCGAATTGTCGGTTCCATGCACGAGCGCAAGGCGCTGATGGCCGCGCTTTCCGATGGGTTTATCGCCTTGCCCGGCGGCTTTGGGACTCTCGACGAGCTCTGCGAAATGCTCACCTGGGGTCAGATTGGCAGCCACGAAAAGCCGATTGTCTTATTCAATTACGACGGCTATTTTGACCATCTTCTCCGCTTTCTCGAACATGCGGTGGTCGAAGGTTTCTTGCGGGATAGCCATCTGAAACTCCTCCGCGTCGCCACCACCCTCCCCGAGGTTTTTGCCGCTCTTTCGCTCGCCCCGGCCCCCTCTGGGGAGAAGTGGCTAACCTAGTTCAACCCGTCAAGCCGCCAAACGAACCGGCCGTTCACCATTGTCGCCACTTGGCCGCCGCAAAACTCATGGCCGTGAAATGGCGTATTCCGGCTCTTTGACAGCGACTTGTTCACGTCGAACGTCCATTTCCGGTCCAGATCGAAAATCGTCACGTCCGCATCAGCCCCGGGCGTTAGAGTACCCTTCGGAATGTTCAGGATCCGTGCCGGGTTCATCGTCAACAACTCCACCATCCGGCCCAACGAGATCAGCCCCGGATGAACCAGCTTTTCGAGCGACAACGAAACCGCGTGCTCCAAACCGGTGATCCCAAACGGGCATCGCTCAAACTCCTGCATCTTCTCGCTACCCGGATGCGGCGCGTGGTCCGTCGCAATCGCGTCAATCGCTCCGTTGATCAGCCCCTCCGTCACGCCTTCGACGTCGATGCAGCCCCGCAGCGGCGGTTTCATTCGATAGTTCGAATCGTAAGGAGGCATGTCGATATCAGCCAACGCAAAATGGTGCGGCGTCACTTCCGACGTCACGCGCAAGCCGCGAAGCTTAGCGAAATTCACCATCGCCACCGAATGCCGCGCCGAAATATGGGCCACATGATACTGCGCCCCCGTCACCTCGGCCAGCAAAATATCTCGCGCCACCATCACATCTTCACTACAACCAGGAATGCCCCGCAAGCCAAGCCTCACCGACTCGAAGCCTTCATGCATATCGCCGCCGGCCGAAAGGTGCAGATCCTCGCAATGATTGATCAACGGCAGCCCAAAACTCTTGGCCGTCTCCATCGCCCGGCGCATCACCCGGGCGTTCATCACCGGCCGGCCGTCGTCCGATATGGCGACAATGCCCGCCTGCTTCATCGATCCGATCGCCGCCAACTCTTCCCCGGCGCTGCCCTTCGTAATCGCTCCGATCGGGTATACGTTCACCGGAGAAAGCCGCCGCGCCCGTTCCACAATGTACGTCGTCACCGTCGCCGAATCGTTCACCGGCATCGTGTTCGGCATACACGCAACGCTCGTAAAGCCGCCCGCCGCCGCTGCTTTGCCGCCCGATTCGATCGATTCGGAATGCTCAAATCCAGGCTCGCGAAAATGCACGTGCATATCCACAAAACCCGGGGCAACAACCATTCCCGTCGCATCAAAAATCTGCGCGTTCGATGCCGTCAAGTTCGGGCCTACCGCCGCAATCTTCCCGTCCATCAACAAGACATCGGCCACCGCGTCGATCCCGTTCGCCGGGTCCAACACCCGGCCATTCTTAATCAACCACGTACTCATTGTTGTTGTCGCGATGCTCCCATCACCCGTTCGAGAACCGCCATCCGCACGGCAATCCCATTTTCAACCTGATTCAAAATCACCGACCGATTCGAATCGGCCACTTCCGACGAAATCTCTCGTCCCCGATTGATCGGTCCCGGATGCATCACAATCACGTTCGGCTTGGCATGTTGCAAATGTTCGAGCCTCAGCCCATAAAACTTGAAATAATCACCCGGCGGAAACGGCGTCTCATGCTGCCGTTCCAACTGCACCCGTAGCATCATAATCACATCGGCGTCCTGAATCGCCTCGCGAATGTTGTAGGTCAGCGTCACATTCGGAGCCAACTGCGCCAACTGCGCCGGCAACAAGGACGCCGGCCCGCACAGCACCACGTGGGCCCCAAACTTTGATAGCAAATGAACGTTCGACCGCGCCACCCGGGAATGCGCAATATCGCCAATAATCGCGACGCGCAGACCCTCCAGCGAAGGCCGGTTATCCAAGATCGTGCGCGCGTCCAGCAACGCTTGCGTCGGATGTTCATGCGTCCCGTCACCGGCGTTGATGATCGGCGTGGGCAGATAACGCGCCAGGAAATGCGGCGCTCCGCTGGCCGCGTGGCGCATCACGATCGCATGGGGCCGCATCGCGCCCAACGTGTTCAACGTATCGACCAACGACTCGCCTTTCGACGTGCTGGATGCAGAAGCCGTAATCGAAATCGTATCGGCCCCCAGGCGTTTGGCGGCGATCTCGAAACTCGTCCGCGTCCGCGTCGAATTCTCGAAAAACAGATTCACCAGCAGCCGATTCTTCAACGTATCGTACTTCGCCGTCGACGCCTGAAAGTCTTTGGCGCGGGTCAGTATCGCTTCGATCTCCGGGCGGCCCAGGTCTTCGATGCCCAGTAGACTCATGCTTCGATCTTCTCGACCAGAATCACTTTTTCCATCTGATCGATCTCTTGGAATTTCACTTCGATAATCTCGTTGGCGGAGGTCTGCACCATCCGTCCCACGTAGCGGGCTTCAATCGGCAGCTCCCGCCAGCCGCGGTCGATCAGAACGAGCAACTGCACCCGGGCAGGCCGGCCCTGGTCGAATAGCGCATCCAGCGCCGCGCGAATCGTCCGCCCAGTGTAGAGCACATCGTCCATCAGGACGATGTCTTTGCCGGTGACGTCGAACGGAATATCGGTGGAATTCAGAATCGGCGAAGCCCCGACGGTGGTCAGGTCGTCCCGGTACAGGTTAATGTCCAGGGTGCCGGTCGGCACTTCGCGGTCTTCGAGATCCTTAATCTTGGCAGCCAAACGTTTGGCCAGCGGCACCCCGCGGCGGCGAATGCCGATAAAGGCAAGTTTGTCCAGGTCGGTCGTCTTCTCGAGAACCTCGTGCGCCAGACGAACCAGCGTGCGGTCAATCTCGGAAGCGGTCATGAGTTGCGATTTCAGACGCGTGGAGGGCATTGCGGTCAGATTAACATGCGGAAGGCCTACCGGAACCGGACCGATCCCCATTTTTCTGGGACATGCATGTTGATCACCCCCTGGGGCGACCAAACCCAGTTGTCTTCCTTGGTTCCCGGTACCTTTTCGTATTTGCCGTCCTTCACTCGAAGCTGCCACTCCACCCGCGAAAAATTGATCCCCCAAACTTCGCCGGGCTTCGGCGCTACCGCTGGCCGCTTCCCCCGATTGAAGGCGCTCCAGGGAAACGCCATCTCCACGGTCCAGCCGCTGTCCTGGTCGCCCGGTTGATTCAACGTTCCGCGGAGAGAAACCGCCGTCTTCAACCCGGGGATCTCCCAGCCGTTGTCGGCCTTGCCTTTGTCTTTGTACGGCCGGTCCAGGTGCAGGTCCCAGCCGGTGTTCCGCGCGTTGATCTCGAACTCAAAATAGTCGAGCCCATCGCCGTCCGGATCCAGGAAAACCTCGAAATCGTGCTCGTGAAAAATCACCATGTCATGCCGATCGTACGTCGCCCAAAGGTTGGGTTCCTCCATCTCGGCGGCGATGTAGAGGTAGTCGCTGTCCCAAAGCATTTTGGTCCGCGTCTTAAAGCGCGGCTTCGGTTTGGCGTCGCCTTCGATGTCGACGAAGAAGGGAGTCCAGGGCGCTGCCCCCCAAGCGGCTTCGTCCATCTTTCCGTCGATCTCGAGCGGCTTCGTCACCGCCGGTGCCTCGTAGAGCAAACCAAACGCCAGAAGGAAAAAAGAAGTCATTAGAACCGTTTCATCCGGCCCCGAATTCGCCTCGTGAGCTTTTCGATCTCATCCAATTTCTTCAACGCCCCTACCGAAAGTACGTGCCGATCATGCTTCTCCAACTCCATCGTCACCTCATCGGTTAGCCGCTTGATCGCTTCCAAATCCTTTAGATTCGAAGCCAGATCCGCTTTGAGCAAATCCTGCGTCCGGTCTTTGCCATCCGGACCCCGCATCGGCGACTCATTCGGCGACAGGTCACCAGCGGGTCGCGGCAGTCCTTGAGCCCACAACGCACCGGCCAATACCAGCAAAAACAGGGCTTGAAACGCCATATTGCTATCATAGCGACTTATGCGTGATGTCAATATTGGGATTGTCGGACTCGGCAACGTCGGCTCTGGAACTATGGCGATTCTGGCCGAGACCAGCGATTCGATCGCTCAGAAACTCGGCTTCCGTTTGGTCGTCAAAGCGCTCTGCGCCCGAACTATCGCAGGCAAATCGATTCCCGCCGCCTTCGCCGATGCGTTGGTGACCACCGATTGGCGCGAAGTCGTCAACCATCCGGAAGTCGAAATTGTCGCCGAACTCATCGGCGGGCAAGGCGTGGCAAAGGAGATCATCGAAGCCTGCCTCGCCGCTGGCAAAAGCGTCGTGACGGCGAACAAAGAACTGATGGCCGCTCAGGGCCCGGCGCTCGTCGAAGCGGCCATCGCCCACGGCGCGAACATCGCGATGGAAGCCAGCGTCGCCGGCGGCATCCCGGTGCATACCGTCCTGCGGGAAGGGATCAGCGGCGACCGGATCGAAGCCTTCTACGGCATCCTGAACGGAACCAGCAACTACATCCTCACCGAAATCGAACGCGACGGCTCTGCCTTCGCCGACGTCCTGGCCGAAGCCCAACGCCTCGGTTACGCCGAAGCCGACCCCACCGCCGACGTTGATGGTTTCGATGCCCGCAGCAAACTGGCAATTCTGGCCGCGCTGGCCTTCGGCGAAAAAATCACCGCTGCCGACATCTTCACCGAAGGCATTCGGCGTATCTCCCCCATCGACTTCCAATACGCCCATCGCTTGGGCCATACGATCCGCCTCCTCTGCGGAGCCCGGCTAACCGCCGAAGGATTGATTCTTTCCGTTCGTCCCGCGTTGATCCCGGAATCGACGATTTTGGCCAGCGTCAAGGGTGCTTACAACGCCGTTTGGGTTCGCGGCAAGTACGGTGCCGACACGTTCTACTACGGCCGCGGCGCCGGCCCGCATCCCACTGGCGTCGCCGTCGTCAGCGACCTGATGCGCGTCGCTCGCGAAATCCGCAGCGGCAGCCCCACCCGCGTCAGCCCCTTCGCCCACGACCGCCTCGAAGCGAATCAGCCCGTCAGCGTGCTCAAGCAAAAGCGGGCTTACTATCTCCGCTTCTTCGTCCGGGATCAGCCTGGCATCATCGCGGCGCTGGCCAGCATCCTGGCCGCGAAAAATATTGGGCTCGACGCCGTCCTGCAACTTCCCAACGAAGATAAATCTGCCCTGCCGTTCGTCATCACCGTGGAACCGACGACGGAACAGAGCGTGCAGGAAGCCGTAGCCGAAATGGCTAAACTCGACTTTATGGTAGAGCCGGTCTTGGCCCTGCCGATGGAGACTGCGCTATGAAAATCCTGATTGGCTTCGTTTCGCTCCTTTCGCTGTGGGGCCAAGCGGCACCCGGCTCGAATGATCGCTATAAAACCGCCGAGGGCCGAGCCGGCATGGCCGCCTCCCTGGACGGAGAACATCGCGATACCCGGCAGAAGCCGAAGCAGTTAATCGCCGCGATGAAGATCGGGCCAGCCATGACGGTCGTCGACATCGGAACCGGCGTCGGATACATGCTCCCGTTCGTCAGTGAAGCGGTCGGCAAAAACGGACGAGTCATCGCGGAGGACATCTTCCCGGATTTTCTCGCCAAGGCCAAAACGAAGGCCGCCGCGCTTGGCAACGTCACCTTCGTCCTGGGGACCGAGAAGGACGTCAAGCTCGACCCCGGCGTCGCCGATCTCATCTTTATCCTGGATGCTTATCACCACTTCGATTTTCCGGACGAGATGATGGCCAGCATTCGGAAGGCGCTGAAACCCGGCGGACAACTCGCGATCGTCGACTATTACAAACGTCCTGGCGCGATGGCCGGAGCCGACCCAAACTTCGCGCTGAACCACATTCGCCTCGACGAGGCCGACGTCGTGAAACAGATCGAAGGATTCGGCTTTCGATCGATCCGCCAGGAAGAGTTTTTGCCAAAGTCACAGTATCTGGTCGTGTTCGAGAAAAAGTAGTTGTGGTATTCTAGGAATCGACCGGCCCTTACTCGCGGAGAGATGGCTGAGCGGTCTAAAGCAACGGTTTGCTAAATCGTCGTACTGGAAACGGTACCTAGGGTTCGAATCCCTATCTCTCCGCCAGATTTTCTACCCTGTCTGAAAATTTGACACCGTTCTTAATGTCCCACCATAAACAAAGGGTTTATACGTTTGGTGCTTGACATGCTGAGGATTGGGTTGTGCAAACCTCCACTTCCCCCAAACTCTTCGTTGCGATCGCCGTCCTGATCCTCGGCGTCATTGGCTGCGCAGCGACCCTGACGGCGATGAACTTCGAACCAGAAGTGCCTACTGCGCGAACTCAGCAAAATAGCGATTGAACTTTTCGACCTTCGGACGAACTACAAATTGGCAGTAGCCGCCGTTTGGGTTCCGCGCGAAGTATTCCTGATGGTAGGCTTCGGCCTCGTAGAACACGACAGCGGGAGTGACTTCAGTGACGACCGAGTCGGCCACTTCTACGGCGTTGATCACGGCCCGGGCAGTTTGCAACTGCTCAGGAGATTCGTAGAAGATCGCGGAACGATACTGAGTTCCCGCGTCGTTCCCTTGTCGGTTCAACGTGGTCGGGTCATGAACAGCGAAAAACACCGTCAAAATATCCTTGAACGTCACCTTCGCAGGGTCGAAGGTGATCCGAACCACTTCCGCGTGGCCCGTTGTCCCCAGGCAGACTGCTTCGTAACTTGGGTTGACCACTTGGCCGCCCATGTACCCGGATTCGACGGAGATTACGCCCTTCATCCGGTCGAATACCGCTTCCAGACACCAGAAACAGCCGCCGCCCAAAGTCGTGATTTCAGTAGGATTCATAAAGAGTTAGATGCATTCGAAGGGGTTTACGGTTTAAGCTGGCAGATATGAATCTGCGATGGCTTTTACTTTTGGCGCCGGTGATGATCCTGGCGCAGCCTCCCGCGGCGGCTCCGAAGCCGCCCGCTCCCAAACCCGCCGTGGTCGCTCCCAAGCCGGCGGTGGTCGCGCCAAAGCCGGCCGTTGCCCCGGCCAAACCTGCCCGGGAACCAGGAACCTACACCTATTTTACCCTGACCCAAGGGGCGGTCACTTTGGGCACGATCGTCACGAAAATGTTCGTCGAAGAGTCTCCGATCACCGTGAAAAACTTCTCCGATCTCGCGATGGGCCGAAAAGAATGGACCAACCCGCGAACGGGAGTGAAATCGAAGCTGCCTCTTTACAATGGCCTGACCTTCCACCGGGTCATCCCGGGCTTCATGATCCAGGGCGGCGATCCGCTCGGGACCGGCACCGGCGGCACCGATCCGATTCCGGACGAGTTTCACCCTTCCCTGAAGTTTGACGTTCCGGGACGCTTGGCGATGGCCAACGCCGGACCGAACACGGGTTCGAGCCAATTCTTCATCACGGAGGGCACCCCGTCCCA
>JBBRIO010000177.1:0-9297 GCA_038220855.1 Bryobacterales bacterium
GAGGCCGAAGCCCACGGCATCCTGCAAGCCTTCACCTCCTACTACGGAACTTTCGACGTCGACTCCGTCGCTAAAACGGTGACCCACCACGTCGAACTCGCCTTGCATCCCAACTGGGTCGGCACCGATCTGGTGCGAACCTATGAGTTCAGCGGCGACAAGCTCATCCTCACCGCCATCACCGCCCCCGGTACCAGCACCCGCCTCGTCTGGCAGCGGCAAGAATGAAACCAGGCGCTTCTTGGATTGCAACCGCGAGCGGTGGGCCAACGCGCAAAAAGGAGTCGGGTACGCGGTCCTGTTCGTTAACCAGTATCTCGCCGACCGCTTCGCCCGCAAGCTCCTCAGCTTCCTTCACCCTATGCCCGAAGGACATCATACCCGCGCTGGTCCACCGGCCCGGCACTTCGTTCTCACTTGGCCTGGACCTGTCCCCGTCAAACTTGGTTCGTCCACCACTTCACCGTCAGCCGTAAGTTCACCGAGCGAACCGACGATGTCGAAGGCTCAACCCCCATCAAAGCGCACAGGCCATGCCGGCGCGTGTCCCTTATGCGCCTGTTCCTCAAACGAAAAACTGCTCCTGCAAAGCGAACCAGTCTACGGCGTCTCTCCGAGGCTTTCAAACAGCCGAAGCGCCGATCCACCGCGAACGGCCCCGGCCGCTCGCCCCCCAAATCGATCCGCGCAGCTTTCTCTTTTCTTGGATTTCTTATACAATTCATGAGCCGTTCACATTTCTGAACACGATCAGGGGAACGGCTAAATGGAGGTCTATTTGAGAAAAAGCAAAGTTGCTCTTCTGGCGCTGTTCGCCCTATGGCTCACGTCCAGTCTATTCGGTCAGTCGTTCACTGGTAGTGTAAATGGCCTCGTAACAGATGATTCCGGTGCCGCCGTCGGTGCCGCCAAGATCCTGGTCACCGACCGGGACCGCGGAACTTCCTTCCGCTCCGTCGCTGACGGATCAGGGCGCTTCGTCGTAACCGCCTTACCGCCGGGGAACTATTCGCTCTCCGTCGAAGCCGCGGGATTTAAGAAATATTCCAGCAGCGCCTTCAGCGTCGCCGTGCAGGAACAACGCTCCCTCAACGCCCAGTTGCAGGTCGGCGATGTCACCAGCACTGTCGAAGTCTCAGGTTCCGCTGCCCTGGTCAATACAACCATCTCGAACCTCGGACAGGTAATCGACAACAAGTACATCCTGCAGCTCCCGAACCTCGCGCGGAACTCCATGAGTCTTGCCTACCTCACCCCCGGTGTCGTTGGCTCCGGCGGCCGCCGTGGCGACAACAACACCAACTTCAGCGCCAACGGATCGCGCAACTCGACGTCCGACGTCCTCGTCGACGGGGCCACCGTTACAACGGTCGAACAAAACTCCGGGATCACCGACCTAAAGTTCTCGCCCTCGGTCGACGTCGTCCAGGAGTTCAAAATGCAGACGAACTTCTTCTCGGCCGAATACGGTCAAACCGGCGGAGCCGTCGTTAACATGGTCACCCGTTCGGGCACCAACAGCCTGCACGGAACTGGTTACTACTTCATGCGCGATGCCGCGCTGAACGCCAACGATTGGTTTGCCAACCGCGCCGGGCGCGCCATCCCGTCGTTTCACCGCGACCAGTTCGGCGGCGTCGTCGGTGGACCAGTGATTAAGAATCGAACCTTCTTTTTTGGGGCCTACGAGTACACCAAGCAGGAGAGCCCGACCAGCCAACAGGCTAGCTTGCCGACCGCGGAGCAACTTGTCGGGGACTTCTCGAAAACCTTCAACGCCGCGGGCCAGTTGATGCAGGTGTTCGATCCGTACAATACCTTTACCAACGCTGCTGGCAACCTCCAGCGCCAACCGCTCGCCGGCAACATCGTCCCGGCATCCCGCATGAACCCGCTGGCCGTTAAAGCCCTCTCGTTCCTGCCGAAGCCGAACCAAGCTGGCGCGGCCTTCACCAATGCCAACAACTGGTTCAATCAAGGGGTCAACCCGAGCACCGGCCATCAAATCACCCTCAAAGGCGACCACAACTTTAATCAGTCCAACCGCCTCAGCGGACGTTGGAGCAAAGCGATGGGCAACGGCACGAACCCGAACCTGTTCGGCGAAGGTAACCCCGCCTACTTCACGGGTGGTCCGAACTTTACCCGCACGCAGTCCATGGTCGGGGATTTCACCCACGTGGCCAATGCCACCACGCTCTTCGTGTTCCGTTACGGCTACACCTACTCGAACTTCGGTCGTAATCCGTTCTTCGATAAGTTCGACCCGACGACCCTGGGTTTCGCGGCGAACGTGAAGGACAACGCGACCAATCTCGTTTTCCCTCGGTTCGCTCCCGAAGGCTTCCGCGAGTTCGGCACCGAAGGCTACTGGATTATGGACCGCCAGGAAGCGGTTCATCACTGGTCCGGCTTTGTCTCGAAGACGATCGGCGGCCACAACATCAAGGCCGGCGGCGAACGCCGGTATAACCGCCTGGATTACCTCCAACCCGGCCATCCTTCCGGCCGTTTTAACTTCGGCCGTGGCGTTACCTGCGCGGATCGGTTTACCTGCCCGGCCAACCAAGGCAATGGCCTCGCGGCGATGCTTCTCGGTTGGACCACGGGCAGCGAATATCAGATCGAACCGAAGGCGTTTTCGCGCTCCGCTTACTGGGGATTCTATTTCCAGGATGATTGGAAGATCACGAACAAACTGACGATCAACCTTGGTGTGCGGTATGACTTTGACGTCCCGCGCTGGGAGATGCAAAACCGTTATAGCTACTGGGATCTCAACGCTCAATCCTCGGTCAAGGCTCCTGGCCTTGATACCCGCGGCGTCGTCAAGTTCGTCGACGAAAAGAACCGCTCGCCGTTCGACGCCGACCGCAACAACTGGCAGCCCCGCATCGGGTTCGCGTACGCCCTCAACCCGAAGACCGCCATCCGCTCCGGGTATGGCCTCTTCTACACCCTTTCCCGCGCGACGGTTTTCGGCCGGCCTGGTACCGGGTTCACTATCAACTCGCCCTCCATCTGGTCGCTCGACTCGAACGCCACCCTCAACTCCCAGTTGAACAACCCGTTCCCGAATGGCGTCCAACTGCCTCCCGGCCGCAGCCAAGGCGACAATACGCTGATTGGATTCGGCACCGGAACGATCGTTCGCGACAACAACCGGAACCCCGAATACCATTCGTGGAATCTGTCGATTCAGCGCGAACTGCCTAAGCAGACCGTGTTGGAGACCAATTACACCGGCAGCCGTGGTACCCACCTTTTCATGCCGATTACGACGTTGTCCCCGCTGTCGCCGCAGTATTATGGGCTAGGCCGGACGGCGCTCAACGCGCTCGTTCCCAACCCGTTCTTTGGGCAGATCACCGATCCCCGCTCCGCCCTCAGCCAACCCATGGTCACCCGTGTCCGCACCCTGCGTCCAATGCCGCATTTTGATGGCACCAGCGTCGGCCAAGCGGAACCGGCCCGGGGCAGTTCCAGCTACCACGCCCTCCAGGTCAAATTGGAGAAGCGGTTCAGCCAAGGGCTCACCCTGCTCACTCACTACACGTGGTCCAAGATGCTCGACGACGTTTCGCACAGCTCGGGCAATGTCTCCTGGCTCGGCGGCTCCACGTCGCTCCAGAACATCTGGGATCTGCGCGGCGAGAAGGCGTTGTCCTCTCACGATGTGGCCAACCGCTTCGTGATGACCGGCTCCTACGAACTTCCGTTCGGCAAGGGCCGTGCCTTCGGCTCAGGCATGAACCGGGTTGCGAACTGGTTCGTCGGCGGATGGGATCTGAGTGGTATTTTGCTCATGCAGAGTGGCAACCCGCTGCAGGTCACGCAAGCCGGCGGCAACATTTGGGACGGCACCCAACGTCCGAACCTGCTCAGCGACCCGAGCACCACTGGACCAGTTCAGGACCGGATCAACAGCTACTTCAACCCGGCGGCGTTCTCGCAGCCGCCGGTTGACGTTCCTGGTACGGCTCCTCGTAACTTGAACTACCGCGCTCCCGGCATCAAAACCCTCGACGCGGCGTTGCTCAAGAGCATCACGGTAAAGGAAGGTCATCGCCTCGAGTTCCGTATCGAAGCGACCAACTTCACCAACACCCCGATGTTCGGCGACCCGGCTACTTCGTTCGGGTCCGTCAACTTTGGCCAGATCACCGGGCTGCGGAATGGCGTCGGTCCGCGTAACATGCAATTTGGTTTGAAGTACTACTTCTAAACCATCCAATCCGTAGAGCCTTTCCAGCAGGGGGAGGCTCTACGGTTCTGCAAAGCAGTAGAGCGCGCCGCGGGTTCGGACATACATCCGGTTGTCGACGAAGGCCGGCGTCGCGAACACCGGTTCGTCCATTTCCACCGTCTTGAGCGTTTCCCACTGCGCCCCGGCCAGCAACACGGTCGCTGTTCCGTTCTGACTGAATAAGTACAGCTTTCCCGCGGCTGCCACCGGCGAACTGTAGTAGGTGTCGAGCGCGCCCGTCAATCGTCCCTGCTTCAGAATCGCACCCGTCTTGGGGTCGAGCGATGTGAAGATCCCTCCGTCCTTTACCAGATAAAGCACCCCCTGGTAGAGCAACGGCGACGGGACGTTCGGGAGGAACTTCTGCATCCGCCACAGGACCGCCGTTTGGGAAATGTCGCCCCGCCCGCTGGGCTGAATTGCGAGCAGCGTATTCCGTGCCGCCCGCCGGGCCCGATAGAACTCCCAGTCCCGCGTGGTCAGGTAGCCCTTGCTGTCCAAGTCGAGCAGGTAGAAGCTTTTTTGCATCTTGGGGTCGATCTCGTCCTGCACGATCTTGCCGTCTTTGTTCGCATCGTAGAGGGTTAGCGCTTCGGTCCAACTCGGGGTCTCGGTGGGCGTCTCGGCTTCGCCGCCGCCCTCGTAGCCGTGGACGAAAATCGTGTCGCCCTCAATCACCGCCAGCGACTTCGGTTGCCAGGAGAAGCCGCGGACCCACCATAGCTTTTCTCCGGTCAAGGCGTTGTAAGAAGTTACTTGATAGGCGCCGGGCACGATCAATTCGGCTGGCCCCTGTTTGGGCGTGAAGATCACCGGAGTGACATAGCTCCGGGTTACTTCGGAGCGATCGACGCGCCAACGCTCTCGCCCGGTCTTCTTGTCGAGCGCGAGCAGAAACGACCCGGCATCCTGGTCACAAACCAGAATGACGAGGTCCCCGTAGACGATGGGCGAAGAGCCATGTCCGTTGACGTTATTGAAGGGCCCCACCGGGGTGCTCCATCGTTCGTCGCCATCTTTCGAGTAGGAGATGATGCCGTAGTCGGCGAAGAAGACGAATACGCTCGTCCCGTCGGTGGCCGCGCTGGGCGAGGCGGGGGAGTTCACTTTCTGGTACCGCTCAATCCGGGGCCGGGGGGCCTGTCGCCGCCAAAGGATCTTTCCGGTCTTGCGGTCGAGGCAGAGAGTGAACAGCTTGCCGCCTTGGTCGACGACCTTATCGCCGCGCCCGGCGTCGACCCGTTCGCCGCCTTCGGCTCCGGTGAGGAAGATGAGGTCGCCGGTGATGACGGGCGAGGAGTGGCCGAAGGGCAGGCTCGTTTTCCACACGACATTCTTGGCGGGCCCGAAATCGGTGGGCGCCTTCGAGACGGTGGCGACGCCCGAACCATTCACCCCCCGGAACATCGGCCAATCGGCGGCAGTGAGGACCGTCGCCGAGAGAAGCAGAAGGAGTCGCGTGGGCATGCGGACATAATACGTGATTATCGGATCGAGATGAGCTCGACGTCGAAAATCAGGGCTGAATGCGGAGGAATATCTCCACCCGCGCCGCGGGCCCCATAGCCGAGTTCGGAGGGGATGTAGAGCCGGTACTTTGCGCCGGCCGGCATCAGTTGCAGGCCCTCGGTCCATCCGGCGATCACGCGGTTCAGGGGAAACGAAATGGTGTCTTTGCGCTGGTAGCTGGAATCGAATACCTTGCCGTTGATCAACCGTCCTTCGTAGTGGACCTCGACGGTGCTGGTGGGCCCGGGTTTCGGTCCGGTGCCTTCCTGCAGAACTTCGTACTGCAGCCCTGAGGCGGTTTTGGTGATGCCCTCTTTCAGGGCGTTTTCTTCGAGAAACTTCTTTCCGGCTTCCATTATTGAACGGTACCATGCAATCGGTAGCCCACTCCGCGCACGGTGGTCAGGCGACCTGCCTGTGAGCCGAGTTTTTGCCGAAGCCCGCTGACGATGACATCGACCACGTTGCTTCCCCCGTCGAAGGATTGGCCCCAAACCTCGTGGAGCAGTTGATCGCGCGAGACCGGTTGGCCTTCGTGGAGGCGCAAGAAACGGAGCACTCCGAACTCCAGGCTGGTTAGGTCGACCCGTCCGCCGTCGACGCAAAGCTGATGGTTCGACTGGTCCAGCAATTCGCCGGCCGCGGTATCCAACTCGCAGCCTGGCAATCGACCGATCCAACCGTCCAGTGATGCTGGACCGAAATCGAGCATGGCCAAGTGTTGGGTCTCGGTCGAGCCGGGATAGGTAACCGTCGCGACCGGAACGAAGCCAAGAAAGGCAGCGACGGCGGCGTAAGCCGATAGATCGCCCACGACGATGTAACAGCGCCGCAGCGACGAGCGCATTTCCAGGTAAGTCCGTTTGACATCCAGCCAGCACTCGGCTTGCACCGGCGACGGGGCCTCGCCCGTTTCGGCGCTTAGCCACCGGCGGATCAGGATTGCATTTTGACCGCGAGGAAGGGGCTCGGTCCGAAGGTGTTCGACCCAAGCCTGAGTCATGGGATCTGCTTTTACCAGTTAAGGCAGCGCTTGGGAAGCGTCGAGGGAGACGTAGAAGCCGGCGATGCCTTGCTCGTTCCGAGCGACGCGAAAGGCAGCGGGGCGGTGCTTCCACCACGAAAGCAGTGCTTCGGCGGACCTGGTCGAATCGTGCCTTTCGAGGATTGCGGCAATTCCCAACCGATGGGCGGCGGAGGCGGGCTCAATCGATAGTCCGGTCCGGGTGGACGGAAAGAACGCTTCGCGCACCGCCGGGTGTTCGAGCAGGAAGATTAAGTCGAAGGTGATCCGGCCGCGCTGTTGGGTCTCCGCCTTGGCGGCTTCGGCGCGAAGGCGGCGCCAGGCGTTGCGCCGGAAGGTTGCTTGGAGGCCGGGATCGCGCGCCCGCAGCGAAGCTGAAACTGCGTCGCGGACGGCATCGTGCAGCATCAGCCCTTCCCGGGTGAGCTCGTACAAGGCTAGCCGGCTCAACTCCTCCCATATGGCGACGGCATCAAGGTCTGGCAGAAGAGCCGCCAACAAGGGCTGCGTGACCCGTCGCAAGACGGAGGAAGCTTCGATCGCGCTTCTGACGTCAGTGGATACCGCGTCGGCGAGATAGAGTTGGGCCAGACGTTGCAGGACGCCGGTGCCCTCGGACGCCTCGGTGACGGGTCGCACTGATCCGAGCGAGAGCGATAGCGGATGACCCTTGGCGATGCGGATCAGGGCCGCGCTGTCCGCTTCCGGGTAGCCGCGGCGCCGCAGTAGCTCGACAGACTCGGCTTGATTGAGGGGACCGAGGGCGATGGCGGCAAAGTGCCCCTGCCGTTCTGGTTCGATGAGCCAGGGGGGATTGGGCGGATGCCGGCTGGCGACGACGACCCGCACGGTGTCGTGGAGCGAGGGGACGAAGCTCTGCCGGATCCACGTATCGAGAACGCGGAGATGTTCGTAGGCGTCGATGAGGAGGACTACGCGAGGGGCGAGTTCGTGGAGTTTTTCGGGGGCGGCGCCGAGTTCCTGGGTGAGGCGCCGGCGGTTGGTTCGAACAGGCGAGCGTCGAGACGGACGACGGTGATCGATCGCCTGCGTCGAAAATCCGGTGGAGTTGGTCCAACTCGGGGTGGCGGCCAACAAAGTGAGTGAGCGCCCGCTCTGCAAGAATGTCTCGGATGGGACGGGTCATGGCGGCTACGACAGCGGACAACTATCAGACTACTCGATCCAGCCTCGGGTGGTTCGGGTCGGTGATTCGAGGACCGCGAAATCACGGGCTGTGAGGTTCGTCAGGTTCGGGTGGTTGGCGACGCTGGCGAAGAGCTCCGATTGCTGAAACACGGCCAGCGCGGCGCGGTCTTTCCAGACATAAACGCCGCCGTAGGTGTTGTTTGCCGCGTCGGCCAGCCAGGTTTTGGTTAACAGGCCGGGGACCATTTCGAACGCGGGAGCAAAGGTGGTTTCGCAAACTTGGCTGTAATCAGCCTCCGAGAGTTGGTGCAACTGGAAGGTCACGAGGAGGATATGCATGTCTCCCAGCCTAGGATCATCGGCTGGGAGATTCATGAGGATCAGGTTAGAAGTTGATTAGAAGTCAGGCCAGCGCCGTTTGGCAGTAGGTCAAGCACTTCTTCATTTCAGCCATCACGGTCGTCCCTTCTCCAATCGCGTACTCGAGCTCAATATTCGCGGGCCATTTGTACTTCTCGGTCTTCATCAGTTGCAGCACTTCCTTGATAGGCGTGCTTCCCTTGCCCCACTCCAGGTTGTCGGCTCCTTCGGTCTTGAATTTCCGGTCTTTCAAGTGGAAGCTCGTGATGCGCGACGCATTGGCCTTGATGAACGGCACGGGTGACTTACTAATCGCGGCGGTGAAGTGGCCGACGTCCAAGTTGATGCTGTTGTACTTGGACTGTCCCAGGGCGGTCTCCCAGCTCGTTTCGTCCACCTGCAGGTGGTTGTGGTAGCCCGCGTAGATCTTGTGCTTGGCAGCGACATCTCCGATGCGCTGAGTGAGCTTCGAGTCGGTCGGCAGCTCCATTGTGACCGATTGCGCCCCTAGCGTTTTGGCGACTCCGAAGACGTAGTCATACTCCTCGTCCGCCATTCCCGTCGTCAGGGACAACTTTACGATCGGGATGTTTACCCCGGCGTCGTTGTACATTTTCCGCAGGGCCTTGAACTTGTCCATTGAGACAGAGAGCCGCCACTGCTTGCGTTCGTCGGCTAGTTTCTTCATCGCGGCCTGCCGCTCCGGCGTCATCTGCCGGCCTCCGCCAAAGGCTGGACCGCGCGCCTCAGGGGCTCCGGCAAAGTTCTCCGCGGCGTCGCCCATCAGTTCGACCGAACTGATACCGAGCTCGGTGCAGTACTTCAGAAGGTCAGGTGCCGAGCTTGGCAGAGACCGGAAGCAATACGTGATGGCTCCGATCTGCACGCCGGAAAACTTCGAATTCGGCTTGCCCAACAAGCTTGCGGCTGGCAGCGCGGCCAAGGCCAATTTCCCTAATTCGCGTCGATTCATGCCCGTATTATTTCATAACCGTCGAGGGCACCCTGC